>DAOWNY010000258.1 GCA_030642325.1 Deltaproteobacteria bacterium | reverse complement strand
TTTCTTAAAAAACATCAAGATATGGCCTCATCTTCCGAGGGTCTCTTGGAGAGCCTTGCCGGTTTTGTGGCGGACAAATTAAATCAGGTCGAAGGTGAGGAGTCCTATGCCTGGGAGGAGGCATCTCTCTTTATGGATGAACAAAAGCAGTTAAGTCAGACCTTTAAGGATCCTCGCATTCTTGCCTATATGGCCGAATTACAGAAAGATCTTCTTAAGACCGGGATTGTGGGAAAAACCAACTCATTGACCGACATTGTTAAAACCGTGCACCGGGAGCTTTTTATGGGCAAAGAAGAGGCTTTTAAGGTTCCCGGCTCCCGCAGGGCTGTTGCGCAATGTCTTTTAACTTATCAGAACAGCCACAGGCCCCACGATCTCTGGCATTTTGTCACTCCTGACTATCGGAAGACCAGCCTCTGGGTTCAGCTTAAAAGCGGGGACAATAAGGATATGGTTCAGGTGGTGGAGGCGGTGAAAAAATACCTGAAAAATAATCCGCCCCCGGTGCCCTTGAAACATAACTGGTTTGGACTAACCTACATTAACATCATCTGGCAGGAAAAAATGGTAAAGGGAATGCTCCAGGCATTCATGGGAAGCTTTTTGATCGTATTTTTGATGACTTCCATACTCTTCCGCTCCCCTCTTTGGGGGCTCCTGGCCATGATTCCCCTGACTGTTACCATCGGATTTATTTACGGGGCGGTCGGTATTATGGGCAAAGATTACGATATGCCGGTGGCGGTACTTTCTTCCTTAAGCCTTGGTCTGGCCGTGGATTTTGCTATTCATTTCCTCTCCCGCTCCAAGAGCATCTACGCCGGATCCGGTTCCTGGAGAAAGGCTACGGAGATGATATTCGACGAACCCGCCCGGGCTATTACCAGAAATGTAATGGTGGTAGCTTTCGGTTTTCTGCCTTTACTGGCCGCAACTTTGGTTCCTTACAAAACGGTGGGTATTTTTCTGGCCTCGATTATGACTGTTTCCGGAGTGGCAACCCTGATAATCCTCCCCGCCCTGATTAAAACTTTAGAAAAACGGCTTTTCCCGGTGGTTCCGGCCATGGGAGCAGCCTGCAATTGTGTTCTCTGTATTGCTTCGTCTGTAACCCTGGTGATATTAATCGCCCTAACCCTTTACCAATATGTCCAAGTCGGTTTTTCCACCCTTACCTTGATCAGTTTGATTGTGATACCGATTCTTGCCTTTGGCTGCGGTTTTATGTCCCGCCGGGAAAAATGCATGTTAAGTGGGTAGTTAGTTAATGCGGTAAATCACTAAGCACCAACAAATTTAAACAAAAAGGAGGAATGCCGGTGGCTCAGCGAAAGTTATCCAGATGTTTCCTGATTATTATTTTTTTCGTTTCAAGTCTCTTTTTAGCTTTATCCCCTCTTTTCGCCAATGAACTTTCTGTTGAAGAGGTAGTAGAAAAGACCAATCATATCTCCTATTATCAGGGCAAAGACGGACGAGCCCAGGTTTCCATGACCATCACCGACAGCCAGGGGCGCAAACGGAATCGTCTCTTTGTTATCTTGCGCATGGACGAGGAAAAAAAGGGGGCAAAAAAAGACGGGGAGCAGAAGCTCTATGTTTACTTTTTTCGTCCCGCTGATGTCAACAAAATGGTCTTTATGGTCTGGAAGCATATTGCCGGGGATGATGACCGCTGGCTCTACCTCCCGGCCCTGGATCTGGTAAAACGGATTGCCTCCACCGACGGGAGAACCAGTTTTGCCGGTTCCGACTTTTTTTACGAAGATGTTTCCGGACGGGATATCAATGAAGATACCCACGAGCTTCTGGAGGTAACGGATAAATACTATGTGCTGAAAAATGCACCTAAAAATCCCGATAGCGTGGAATTTTCCTATTTTACCATGTGGGTTCACAACAAGACCTTTCTTCCGGTCAAAACGGTTTTTTACGATAAAAAGGGGAGGGAATACCGGATTTATGAAGCCCTTAAGGTGGAAATGGTCCAGGGGTTTCCTACGGTTACCAAGTCCCGGATGAAAAATCTCAAGACCGGGGGGGAAACCGTGATGGAATACGGGAAAGTGGAATACGATCTATCCTTTCCCCCTGATATTTTCACCGAACGCTACCTGCGTAAGGCCCCCAGGAAGTATTTAAGATGATATAAAGTGCTTCTATTGCTTGCTGAGATAAGAGCATTTAAGGATTTTCAAATTCAAATGTTAAGTTCCAAATTCCAAAACGTATATTGTTCTTTCCGGCTATTCATCATACTTGTGGGAATCCTTTGGGGTTCGGTTCTGGTCCCCTTTATTGTAAGGGCGGGAGGTGAACCCGACCCGGCCTTGGGACTTGGTGAAAAAACAGAGGCCGCCGAGCCGGAACTGCCTGATGGTTTGGGCCTGGAAATTGAGGAGTTTTCTCCCAAACCGGATGTTGCAGCCTTTAATTTGCCTTCTGAACTGGGGGGGTTCTGGGAAGTCCGAGCAGGAGTGCGGACCCGGAATGATCCTTACGAAAAGGATGCCTCCATGGGAGAAACCAGGCTTCAACTGGAAGTCCAGAGAAACTGGAAAGAACTTTTATTGAGCCTTACCGGCGATTTTATTTACGATCCGGTGTATGACCATCATAGTATCCGCCTGGAAGAAGGCCGGGGTTTCATTGATCTTCGTGAGGCAAGTATTTTGTTGGCGCCTCTGGAATTTACGGATATCAAATTGGGCAGACAAATCCTTACCTGGGGCACCGGAGATCTGCTTTTTTTAAATGACCTTTTTCCCAAGGACTGGAAATCCTTCTTCATAGGCCGGGATGTGGAATATCTCAAAGCGCCTTCCGATGCTTTAAAGGTAAGTATTTTTCCCGGGGAGGTTGATCTGGATATAGTCTATACCCCGCGTTTCAACTCTGACCGCTATATTGAGGGAAAAAGAATTTCTTATTGGAACAGCACTCTTAATCGGAGGGCCGGCAGGGACAGCATAGTTAAGGTAAAAAAACCCCATGACTGGTTTGAAAACAGCGAACTGGCATTAAGGATCTCAAAAAATATTCAAGGGTATGAGCTGGCTTTATACGGTTATTACGGTTTCTGGAAAAGTCCGGCGGGCAGGGATCAGCTTGCCGACCGGGCAATTTTTCCGGATCTTTCGACTTATGGGATAAGCATCCGGGG
>DAOWNY010000139.1 GCA_030642325.1 Deltaproteobacteria bacterium | reverse complement strand
TCGTTAGTTTAAGTGAAAATAGAAGAAAAGTCAAAATTAATTTAATTTTCAATATGTTGCCCTGGAATTAGAATGGTAAAATTAGTATTACTTAATGGTAAATTAGTATTTTTTAAATTATTCTTGACTTTTAGATTAAATTGTATTAAATACTTATTAAATATTATTTAATAATATTGATCTTCGCGTTGCACTTGGGAAAAAATAACGTAATTATTTGCGGTTGTTTCAATGGATTATGCAGCACCTTAAGCCTTTTTGATATGTATTTCAATTAACTGTTAGCTGTTAACGATTATAGACAGAATCATTTTGGATTTTAGAATCATTTTTTGTTTTATCTAAACCGGTTCTCATTTTCTGTGTAAGAGCAACGAATTTGTTTTTGGAATTAATAAAAAAGTTTTTAAGGTATTGCCTGGGAAATACGTGGAAATTTTTTGGGATAAAGATGGGGGCTTGGGTATAATTTGGCGACAAATAATAATAATATTCAAGAACAGACCGTCGAAATAGTAGAAGATTTCTTTTTGAGAAAGAATGATAAAGATCTTTATACATTTCTCCGGGCGGCCATAGAAAAACCTTTACTGGAAAAGTTTTTGGGGAAGACTGTTGCAAACCCCACAGAAGCCGAAGATATGTTAAGATCACTTCATTCTGAAGTCTAGCGGTGTAGTCGGATTTTCAGATTGATCCCAAGCAAAATAAGTAGAGTACAAAGGCGTACTCTGACGAAAACGCATGACAAAGGTGTCCATTGCATTTATGGACACCTTTTTTTTGCAAGATTTGACTTATAATTTGTTCACGGCCGGCAGCCGGCAGTTCATTGAAACAGAAGGAAAAAGTATCAAGCAGTTATTAGGTATTAGGTATGTATTAGCAGTTAGCTATTAGCCAAAATGATCACAGGATGTTTTGCTATTACAAATTTTCACCCATTGGGTGTTTATTTCAAGCTTCCGTAATACCTCGGTTTTTCAAAGCTAAACGCTGATAGCTGATAGCTCAACTTAAGCTGGAATTAGATCGGCAAATGTAACGAGATCAAGCGGATGTTGAATGGTTTCATGCAAAAGCTAACGCCTGATAGCTAATACCTAACCGCACAAGGTCGAAAAGGATCAGCTCAATAAAGAGGGATAACTGCACATGGTTATAAAATTTATTTTTCCATTGAAAAAACCGTGAACGATTACAATTTATAGATACAACTTATCGGTTCCATTGCCGATTGTCTTTAGACATCAACCGTACATACTGTTATTATTAATAAATAAGGAATTTATTCGTAAATGAACGATAAATACAAACACACCCTGGCAATTTTTTATTGCCAAAACGTCCCCGGAAGTAGCGTGCAGGAAAGGCGGGATTTGGAGAAGAAATACGGGAAGCATATTCGCCTTTTCTCTATTCCCTGTAGTGGAAGATTGGATAGTGTTCATCTGCTGAGGGCGCTGGAAGAATTTGCCGATGCATCCTATGTGATTGCCTGTCCTGAGGGGAGCTGTCGTTATTTTGAAGGAAACCGGAGGGCGAAAAAACGGGTGGAAAGGACCAGCGCAATTATTGGCGACATCGGACTGGAACCGGAACGGGTAAAAATTATTACAGGATCAAAAGAAAATCCACGATCGCTGACCGGTCTGGCCGAGGAGCTGATGGAGCTCGCATCCCAACTGCCTCCCTCGCCGGTGCTGAAACGGTCATAGCCGGCATGATAGTCTGAGGTCTAAAGAGAATATCATAAAAGGAGAAACAACATATGATTACCGGAGAACAAAAGCCCATTGATGAAATCAGGGAGATGATCGCCCCTTACAAGCGAATCCTTGCTTTGGGCTGTGGCTCCTGTGTGGCTGAATGTGCATCCGGAGGAGAGAAAGAGACCGCCATGCTTGCTTCCCTCCTTCGTATGGCAGCCAAAATAAAGGGAGAAGATGTAATAATTGAAGAGCAAACCATCGACCGCCAATGCGTAAAGGAATTTGTCATTCAACTGGATGAAACCATTGGCCGGTATGATGCGGTTCTTTCCCTGGGATGCGGGGCCGGTGTTCAGGCAGTGTCTGCCATGTTTCCGGAGATACCGGTGATTCCCGCTCTTAACACTGAATTTCTGGGCGAAACCAAAGATCAGGGGATCTGGGTGGAGAGCTGCCTTGGTTGCGGCGACTGTATGCTCTATCATTTCGGCGGAATTTGTCCCCTGGCGCGATGCTCTAAGCAGATTTTAAACGGACCTTGCGGCGGCTCCATAGACGGTAAGTGCGAGGTTAATCCCGACATTGAGTGCGCCTGGCAATTAATTATCGACCGGCTTTCAAAATTTGGAAACCTGGATCGGATCGAGAATATCTATCCCCCGAAAGACTGGTCAAAGAAACAGGGGGGAGGCCCCCGAAAGATTGTCAGGGAGGATCAGCAAAAGTGAAAAACATAAGCCGGTTAAAAGATGTACTTGAAAGAGGCGAGTTTGCGGTAACGGGCGAATGCGGCCCTCCTAAGGGTGCGGACCCGGAAATTATTTTAGAAAAGGCCGAACTCTTGCGGGGAAATGTCGATGCCCTCAATGTGACTGACAATCAGACCGCCATTGTTCGCATGTCCAGTATGGTGGCATGCGGTCTGCTGAAAACAGCAGGGCTTGATCCGGTCCTCCAAATGGTGGTGAGGGATCGAAACCGGATTGCCCTGCAGTCTGATATCCTGGGAGCATCCGCTTTGGGAATCAGAAATGTTTTATGTCTCTCGGGGGATCACCAGATTTTCGGAAACCAGCCTGAGGCTCTGGGGGTTTTTGATCTTGACTCCATACAGTTCGTTCAGACGGTTAAGACCATGCGGGATGAGGGTACCATTCTGGGGGGGGATGTTCTGAATAAGCCTCCGGAGGTATTTATCGGCGCAGCCGCCAACCCCTTTGCCGATCCCATGGATTTCAGAGTAATCAGGCTTGCCAAAAAGATAAAGGCGGGAGCAGATTTTATTCAGACCCAGTGTATTTATAATCTGGAGAGGTTTGAATCCTGGATGGCTATGGCCAGGGAGCGTGGTTTGACGGAAAAGACCTTTATTTTGGGGGGAGTTACCCCCATAAAATCTGCCGGGATGGCAAAATATATGAAAAATAAAGTACCCGGGATGGATGTTCCCGATGAAATAATCAAAAGAATGGAAGGAGTCCCCAAGGATAAACAGCGCGAGGAAGGTATCCGGATCTGCGTGGAAACAATTCAAAGGTTAAAAGAGATACCGGGAGTGAAGGGAGTCCACATCATGGCCATCGAGTGGGAAGAAGCAGTGGGTGAAATTGCCGAGAGGGCCGGGCTTCTGCCCAGGCCCGTCTTTAATGGGAAATAGGGGGAGATTATGCCGGCCAAATACATGATACATACAAAGCCCGTCCCCCATCGTAACAAGCCCCTTGCCAGATCCGGGGTTATCGCCTGGGAGGAAGGCTGTCTGAAATGCGCCGTCTGTGTAAAAACACAATGTGTTTATGATGTTTACAAAAAACGCGGCCTCGATTGCCGTCAGATGATGGATTCCATCGACAACCTGTGCATGAACTGTTTGCGGTGCGTGCAGAATTGTCCCAGAGAATTAATTCACAAATCCCTTAATCCCGAATACAGGGAAATGGGAGATATTCACTGGGCTCCCGACATAATCGCCAGCTTGTGGTATCAGGCTGAAACCGGCAAGATTCCGGTGTCCGGTGCAGGTTATCCGGGTCCTTTCAGCGGACCGGGATTCGACTCCATGTGGACCGATATGTCGGAGATCGTTCGTCCTACCCGGGACGGTATACACGGCCGTGAATATATCAGCGCGGCCGTTGACCTGGGGAAAACACCTTCGCACCTGTCATTTAACGATGCCGGTGAACTTGCCGGAGATATCTCTCTTGTCATTGATATCCCCCTTCCCATCCTGATGCGGGTTCCTTCCTTTGGGGCAACCGGTGAAGAAACAATCAGAGGGTGGCTAATGGCGGCAAAACATCTTGGCACTATGCTGGCACTTCCACAGAAAATGATTAGTCCTTCTTTTGATAATGTCGGGCAATGGCTGATTCCCCTGGTTTTGCCGGAAGAATTCGATTCGGATAACATCCCCCGGGATGCCCGGTTAATTGAGGTTGCCTGGTCGGAAAATTGGCAAGAGGTGGTTAAAGATATAAAGGAAGCCTGTCCCTCCGGGCTGATTTCTGTACGAATTCCCATGGAAGCCGGCATGGAAGAAAAGGCTGTTTCGCTGATAGAGAACGGTATTTTTATAGTTCATCTGGAAGGAAGCCGGAATGGCCGATTTTTTGATGACGATAATAGATATTTGAAAAGCGGTATTCTTTCGGTTCACTTAAAGCTCGTTGAGGCGAACTTAAGGGACGAAGTCACCCTGCTGGTAAGCGGCGGAATTGCCATGGCCGAGCATGTTGCCAAGGCAATGATTTGCGGAGCTGATGCGGTCATGGTTGATTTTCCCTGCCAGATTGCCCTGGAGTGCCGGATGTGTCGCCGTTGCACGGAAGGATTGTCCTGTCCCGTGGAAATAGAGAGGGCTCCTTCCTCCTGGGTGGCAGCCCGGGTGGTAAATTTGTTTGGTGCCTGGCATAACCAGCTTTTGGAAGTAATGGGGGCAATGGGTATCAGGGACGCCCGTCGCTTAAGGGGAGAGACGGGACGAAGCATGTTTTTTGAAGACCTGGAAAGAAGTACCTTTACATCCCTGGGGAAGGTCGAGGAGGGGTATGAACTTGAGTAGTGATAATAATTTTAAGTTTCCCGAGGTGGTCAAGACCCCGTCGCGATTCAAAAATCCCATTGGAAAATATAGACTGCACCGTACCGGAGACTGCATCTCCTGCGGAAAATGTATGGAAATATGTCCATATGGCGTCCATGTCATGCGAAGGGGTCAGGTGTTTGTTGATAATCCCCACCTGTGTGCAGGGCTTGATTGTCCGGAACCGTGCTATAAGATTTGTCCGGTACAGGCCCTTATTCTGAGGAAAAATCCGGTTTTCGAAACCATGGGGGATTTTCGATGGACACC
>DAOWNY010000261.1 GCA_030642325.1 Deltaproteobacteria bacterium | reverse complement strand
GCAAATTTTTCAAAAAAAAGAATAGCCGTCACGGCTAATCCTTAACCGGTTTTAGGCGGCCCATATAAAACCACCCCGAAAAGATGCCCTCTCTTTATCGGTAATGTGTTTTACGGGGCACTGTACGGGGGCATTGTTTAAAGCCGATTTTTTTAACACCAAAACCGCCGGTTTTGTCCGAAACCCGGCAGCTCCTATTTATACATGACATACAAAGCACTCAATGAAATGATCAATGATCCACCAGCATCTTAAGATCTTTGCCAACCTTAAAAAAAGGAATGTTCTTCGCGGGAACTTCTACTTTATCGCCGGTTTTAGGGTTTCTTCCAATTCTTGCGCTCCTGGGTTTTACCTTAAAACTTCCAAAGCCTCTGATTTCAATCTTTGATCCCTCAGCCAAGGCCGCGGCCATGCTGTTAAAAATGAGATCCACAATGATTTTTGTCTCTCTTCTGTTTAGATAGGATGATTTATTGGTAACCGCTTCAATCAATTCACTCTTGTTCATAAAATCCATTCCTTTCTTTTGCGCTTGCTATATCACTATGGAACATATAGGTAGCTGATGTTATTATTATCGATATCATATAGTCCCGATCTAAGTGCCATGAGGGATTTATTGAGTAAAATTCCCAGCAGAGAAGACCTTTCCTTGGGATAAATTACCCGTGGTTCACCTTGGATATCTGCCATTTTTGCCGCTATTCGAATCGTATCTTGAAGGTTTCCCAGCTCATCAACCAATCCCAACCCCTTTGCCTGATTGCCTGTAAATATCCTGCCGTCTGCTAACTTCTCCCTCACCTTTTTTAAGGGGATCTTCCTTCCCTCGGCTACTACCTCAATAAATTGTCGATGAATATCTCTGATTACCCCCTTTAATATCTTTTTATCTTTAGGGGTCATCTCCCTGAAGGGGGAACCGATATCTTTGTACTCACCGCTTTTGATCATTACTCCCTTTAAACCGATTTTACTGAACAACTGTTCAAAATTGGTGAACTTCATCATTACTCCGATGCTCCCGGTAATTGTTCCCGGATTGGCCAGAATCTTTTCGGCAGCACAGGCAATATAGTAACCACCCGAGGTGGCAATGGAACCTAACGAAGCCACAACTTTCTTCTCTTTATTAAGTTTCATGACCTCCTTAAATATTTCCTGAGAAGGACCAACCGCTCCCCCCGGAGAATTAATCCGCAATACAACCGCTTTTACGGAATCATTTTTCTTAAATTTCAAAATTTCATTAATGATGGGCCTGGAATCGATAATTACTCCTTTAATTTCAATCACCGCAATTTTTTCTCCCGGCATAAAGGAACTCTCTTCACCAAAAAAACGGGAAAAAATAGAAAAAATCAGGATTAAACCGATAATCGTCAACAGACTGAATAAAATTGGATGTTTTTTCATATAATTCTTTCTTGTTTACAATTGTATATTTTAATAAAGTAAACCATTTGATTGCTATTAGTCAAGATGAAAAAATTTATATAAGTGCTCATCCTGATCAACTGACTTGCCGGATCTCCCCAATGTATTTTTTTATTCCCCTCAAAATACCTTCGGCGATGAGATTAAGATACTTTTCCTGTTTTAGTCTTTTTTCCTCTCTTGCGTTGCTAATAAACGAAGTTTCAATTAAAATACTGGGCATTTCCGCACCGATCAGGACATAGAAAGGGGCCTGTTTTACCCCCAGATTATTTACTTTTGAGTAAGTTTTGCCGACCTTTTCACAAATAGCCAGCTGCACATATTCCGCCAACTTGCTTGATTCGTTGATCTTTGAGTTTAACATAAGATCATTGAGGATCATCTGAAGATCACTAATATTCCTTGTCGAAGTGGCGTTTTCTCTTGCCGCCAGTTCAATTGCACTCTCATCGGTAGTGAGGTTAAGATAGTAGGTTTCAATCCCGCACACACTCCGTTTCCGATGGGCATTGGCATGAATTGAAATAAAAAGGTCAGCCCTTTCGGTGTTTGCGATGGCGGTTCTCTCCTCCAAAGGGATGAACCTGTCCCCCCTCCTGGTTAAGACAACCTCACATCCTAAATCGTTTTTCAGCCTTTTCTCAAGTTTCTTGGCGATCTTTAAAACCACCCTCTTTTCCCAAAGTCCGGTGGGTCCTATTGCCCCCGGGTCTCTGCCTCCGTGCCCGGGATCAATTACTATCTTGGCAATCCCCAATCCCAGTTGCCTTGCAAGGGATGCCGTGGGGTCCTTCAAACGGGGTATCTTCTTATTTTTTCTTTCTCCGTGAACATCTATAACAATTCTAAAGGGGTTTATTAAGGGAAATACCTTGTAACTTTTAATGGTTTTAATATCTAAAACAACCCGAACGCAATCCCACCTGTTTTGTCCCACTCTTGCCCGGTTCAGCAGCCCATCATTAATTGATATTGTTTCCTTCATATCCCTGCTCAAGCGTGCATTTTTTATATCCAGGTATAATCTGGGTGGTTTGGCAATGTCGGGATCCGGCTTCAAGATATGGTCTTGATAGGCAGTTTTATTATCCATATCTATGACCACCCGGGTGTAGTCAGGGTTTGACCAATAGCGGATGCCATTCACCACAACCAAGTCTTTCGATTCCGTAGATCCTTTTTTAGGTTTCGGTTTTCGATATTCACCAAACTCTTTTAAATATTCGGCTGCCTGAGCTTTCTTATCTCCCCGGGGATATCTGTCTATAACTTTCCGAAATTCAAGACAGGCCCGGGAATAGTCCTGCTTCTTCTTATAAATTATGGCGATATTAAGCTGTGCATCATCGGCAAACCGGCTGCGGGGATAACGTTTGGTAAGTTTACGGTAGGAATCGATTGCGTAATTCAAATCCGATCTTTTTGATGAGTAAGCATAGAGACGGTAGTAAAGCTTACCAACCATAAAAAGGGCATCATCAGCTCTTTGGCTTTTTGGAAATTTTTTAACAACCTTCTCATATTTTTTAATACAATTTAACCAATTATGACGATATTTCCTTTCTGCGGAAGATTTTTTAAGGACTTGATAACAGCTCCTGGCGTCTTGAAACAACCTTTCGGGTCCACCAGCACCATGAACAAAAAACGGTATTAGAAAAAAGAGGTGAAACAGGATAATTACTTT
>DAOWNY010000025.1 GCA_030642325.1 Deltaproteobacteria bacterium | reverse complement strand
GTCAAATTCATACATCAACGGCCCCACATACAGGGCATTATCCGAAACTCTCCCGGTAATAACCAGATCCGCTCCATTCTTCAACTCGGTAATAATCTCATCGGCACCCGTATATGCATTGGCCGCAACGACATTTTCCCGGATTCGGTCTATATCTTCTTCGCCGGTATCCAGATTTTTAAACTTCCACCCCTCTTTTCTGATTTCATCAATATAGGAAAAGATATCATCTCCGGATACTACCCCGATCTTCATGGGGCCCAGATTCAACTCCTCAATGACCTTTTTTACCTCCAAGGCTGCCTGTAGGGGATTCGCACCACCTGCATTGGTAATCATCTTGATTCCCTTGGGTGTGGTAATGGGAAGCATCCTTTTCATCCAGGGAATTATATCCGGAATAAATCCTTTTTTAGGGTCTCGTAACTTCATCCGGTTTAATAAAGCCATGGTCAATTCGGCAAGGTGATCAAACCCCATATACTGAACATCACTCCTCTCGGCCATCTCTGCCGCTGGGTCCAGCATGTCCCCCCAAAAAGCGGAGCCGGAACCAAGTATCACTTTTTTCATTATCTTCTACCCCTTTAATTATTCTTTTTATTAAAATCACGGTTGAGTTGTCCCCGGAAATCAGGGTGGGCAATACCAATCAGTTCCCTTGCTCTTTCAGAAACCGATTTGCCCTTCAACCGTGCTACCCCGTATTCAGTAACCACGAAATCCATATCGGCTCTTCCCACCGTCACTATCCCTCCTCCATTTAGTTTTGGGACGATACGGGAAACCTTACCCTTTCTTGCCGTGGATGGAAAGGCCACAACCCCTTTGCCGCCGATGGAAGAGGCGGTAGAACGTAGAAAATCGAGCTGCCCGCCTACTCCGCTAATCAATTTTTGCCCCAGCATCTCCGCATTTACCTGCCCGTTCAAATCCATCTGTATTGCCGAGGTAATACTAAAAAGACCTTTTACCCGACCCGCCACCTGGATATTATGAGTATATTCGATTGGCCGCATCTCTACCAGTGGGTTGTTGTGACAAAATTGATAAAGTCCGGATGTCCCGATCAATTCAGCGGTAATCAAGCGACCGGCCCCTGAACCACCCTTTTTTACGTCAAAGACTCCTGCCTCGATAAGGCTCAAAACACCATCTGAAAAAGTACCGGTATGAACGGATAAATCCTTCTTCCCCTTCAACGCCCCGAGGATTGCATCAGAAATATTTCCAATCCCGGTCTGGATAACCGACCCATCGTCGATCAATTCAGCCGTGTATTCAGCTATCCTTTTTTCCACCTCACCTGTCTCGGCTGGAGGTATTTCCGGCAAAGAACATGATGATTCAGTTACATAATCCACTTCGGAAAGATTGACATATGAGTCCCCCAGAGTCCGTGGCATTTGATCATTAATTTCTGCAATCACCGTGGTTGCAGCGTTCAAAAGACTTCTTGTATAACTGGTGCTCACTCCCAGACTGCAAAATCCGTTTTCATCGGGGGGTGAAATTTGAATTAATGCAACATCCACCGGGATAATCCCGTCTGCGAAAAAACCCGGAATTTGAGAAAGATGACAAGGGATATATTCAACCCGCCCTTGCTCAACCGCTTCTATCAGACGCGGACCAACGGAAAAAGTCTTGACTTTAAATGCTTCCTCCATCCCCGGACGAGCATAGGGACACTCCCCCATGGGTAACATCGTATAAATCTCTACATCATTCAACCGGTCCTTATCAGCCACCAGTGCATTCATCAAAGCTTGCGGCTCAGCGCAAACCGGACTTACCGCTATGCGCTGGCCGGACTTAATCAGGCCGGCAGCTTCATTCGGACTGATCTTACCTTTTTTTGGATGCTTTCCGTATCCCATAATCAACTGATCCCTAAAAATTGGGAATAATCCGGTTTATCCAACGCCGGCAATGCCGCCGTCAACCGGAATAACCTGTCCCTGGATGGTATTGGCCTTATCGGAAGCCAAAAATGCGAAAGCAGGGGCAATCTCTTCCGGTTCAAACGCTTTGTGGAGTAAAGTCCTTGACAAGGTTATCTCCTTCAGTTTTGGATCGGTCAATATCTTGGATGTCATGTCAGTGGAAACCACGCCAAGACTTACAGCATTAACAATAATATTATGCCTCGATAATTCTTTGGCGCCGCTTTTGACCAAACCGATAATTCCACCTTTTGCAGCGGCATAATTAGGTTGACCCACTGAACCCTGGAGACCGGCCACCGAGATAACGCAAAGAATTTTGCCCTGTTTCCTTTCGATCATATGTTTAGCTGCTTCTCTCATGCATAAAAAAGAACCCTTGAGATGGATATTGATTACACTGTCCCATTTTTCAACCGTCATCTTATGGAGCATACCAGGTGCGGAATTCCCGGCATTATTCACCAGAATGTCCAGCTTACCAAAGGTATCGATGGCCGCCTTAACCATGGCGATCACCTCTTGTTCGTTGGAGACATCCGCCTTATAAGCCATACCTTTTCGTCCCAGCTTTTCAATCTCTCGAACAACCTCCCCGGCGGATTTCTCATCCACATCATTCACCAAAACATCGGCCCCTTCCCGGGCAAATTCCAAGGCAACTGCCCTGCCTACTCCTCTGCCGGCTCCGGTAACCATAGCTGATTTACCTTCCAAGATCATCGTCGATAATCCTCCCTGCTTTTCATAACTGTCATCATATTTTCCATGGAAAGGACTTTGCACCAGGCCTCATACAATTAAAACAACTTTTGCAATCCCGTCCTCTTTAATTCAATCTATTTATTCCATCCCAACGCATTATTCGCAATGATTATTCTTTGAATATTGGAAGTTCCTTCTCCAGCCGTCATCAGCATAACATCACGGTATAACCGGGCAATCGGGTACTCCGAAGAATAAGTATAGGCACCGTGAATCTTGGACGCCCCAATTACTGTTTGGAGTGCTGCTTCCGAGGCAAAAAATTTGGCCATGGTACTCTCATTTGCACTGGGCAAACCCTGATCCTGTAGCCAGGCAGCACGGTATACCATCAATCGTGATGCCTCGGTGTTGGTAACCATATCGGCTATTATCTGTTTATTCATCTGAAAAAAACCGATTTTTTTACCAAACTGCTCCCTCTCGTTGGCGTATTGAATGGCAGAATCAACTGCAGCCTGGGCTATTCCCACGGAACGGGCGGCAATGTTGGCACGTCCATAGGTTAAAGCACTTTCGGCAATTTTAAAACCTTGCCCCTCCTCACCGATCAAATTTTCTTTGGGTACTTTACAATCTTCGAAAACTATCTCACCGGTATCGGAAGAGCGAACTCCCAGCTTATCCTTTTCGGGATTTCCCGTTAGACCGGGCATATCACTTGTGATAATGAAAGCGGAAAGGCCCTTATGCCTCTGGGTGGGATCTGTCTTGGCAAAACATATCCCGACATCAAAAACTGATGCATGGGTAATCCACATTTTCGTACCGTTCATCAGGTAGTGGTCATCTGCAAGTATGGCCTTGGTTTCAATTCCAGCAACATCAGTCGCTGCATTCGGCTCACTAACTGCAAAGCATCCCAAAAGCTCTCCACTGATTATGCCGGGGAGATATTTCTGCTTCTGTTCCTCATTACAATTTAAAAGTATGGTCATCGGACAGGTGCCGCTCTGCATATTCAGACAACAGGCCAGTCCCAGGGAAGCCCTTCCCATCTCTTCCGCAACAATGACATTCGCCAAAAAGCCAAGGTTGGTTCCCCCATATTCTTCGGGAAACGAGGAAGCAAAAAACCCCAGCTGACCCGCCTTCTTAATGGTATCCACCGGAAAGGTTTCGTTTTTTTCCCATTCCTCAGCATTGGGAGTGACTTCATTGAGACAAAACTTCCTCACTGTTTCTCTTATCTGTATATGTTCGGTCTCCAATTGAAAATTCATATTTTTACTCCATAATTTTTAAATCTTTACAACCCCTGAAGCCCGTAGATCTATATTCAAAACATAACCATGGGGAGACTGTCGATAGCTCAATCAACATATTTTGTTATATAAGTTCCGGATGGTTTTATTGCAATGTCCACGGCAACCATAATTGACTGCCATCATCTTAAGCTACCGGACAGCCTCCGTATCAGGTTAACCTTTTATTCCCATGAACCTCAAGGCATTGTTTCTCAGGATATTTTCTCTATATTTATCTTTCATATCCATCTCCATGAGCTGATGCTTGCCATGCCCAAGGCCCATCCCGTTGGAACCCCACATTACCTTCTGGTTCCCCCGGCCGCTGCACATGAACTTAATCAATTCGGGATCGAGATTTTTGGGCATATATGCGGCAATATCCCCGTAAACATTGGGATGTTTCCAGACCATATCTATCCATTCGGTAATCCATGGAAATCCGGTATGCGACAAATTGATCTTAAGATCAGGAAAGTCCATCACTACTTCATCAACTGTCATGGGATTGCCTACCCAGCTGGGAAGAGGCTCCGCCGAATGCCCCGCCTGCATGGAAACCGGGATACCCAGTGAACTGCAAAGGCCATATAAAGGATACATCTTGTTATCATTAAATGACAGGCCAAAGGTGATGGGATGAGCATATACAAACTTAAACCCGTATTCCTTGACTGCCTTTTCGATTTCCTGAAGGCTTTCATCAATTCGGAACGGGTTATATCCTGCCACACCGATTATTCTCCCGTTACCTTGTTTCACCATTTCATTGACCTGATCAACGGTAAAATCAAAAATGAGATCAAAACTTCTTCTGTAGGACCACATCTTAACCGCTGAGATACATACTTTATCGTATCCCTCTTTATCCATAGCCTTGATAAAAACATCAAGGGATTCAAACGGATAAAACGAGGTTCCATAAAGATGTTTATGCTGCTCCAACTCTTCCTGGGTGCTGGGGAAACGTCCCATGGGGAAAAAGGGTCGGAAAGTAGTTTGGGCCATCTGCTGCCACTCACTATATTTATTAAAATCATACTCAACAAAACCTTTGCACTGAATGGGATAATTCATAATGTCAATTGCTTTTATATCTTCCATAATTTAAATCCCTCCTTGATTAATAGCCAAAATTTATTGTTTCAACACCAATTAATGCCAATTACTACATTCCGGTATATTCAGGCTTTCTCTTCTCATTAAAAGCCGCCACCCCTTCCAAGCGATCCTGCGTGTGGTAACAAACTTTAGATGCCTCGGAATCAAAGGCAATGGCAAGTTTGTTTTGAGTACCCATATTAACCGCTTTTTTAACCTGTCTTATCGCCACCGGGCCATTTTCGCCTATCATATCCGCAACTTCAAAGGCTTTTTCCATCAAATTCTCGGAAGATGTAACCAGATTATATAAACCTATTTTCTCGCCCTCTTTGGCGTCAATGATCCTGCCGGTGAGAAGCATCTCTTTTGCCCTTCCGATCCCAACGATTTGGGGCAATCGCTGGCAGGCTCCTGCTCCCGGGATAATCGCCCATTTTACTTCAGTTTGGCCAAACCGTGCATTTTCCGAAGCAATTCTGATGTCGCATATCAAAACGATTTCAGCGCCACCTCCCAAAGCAAGACCATTCATAGCTCCGATTAAAGGCTTTTCCATCTCTTCCAGGGTTCGAAAACATGGAAATATTATGTTATTTCTTAAGTGATTAAGTTCCTTGTCACTCATCCCCTTCCGTTCTCGAAGGTCAATGCCCGCACAAAAGGCCTTTTTTTCAGCACCGGTGAGTATGACCACCCGGATATCGTCATCTTGCTCCAACTCGTCAATGATTTCTTTTAATCTCACACAAACTGCACCATTCAAGCTGTTCATGGCCCTCGGTCGATTCAGGGTAACTACGGCCACATGCCCTCGTTTAGAAAGAGTTACTACCTGTTCATCTGCTATGGCTGATTCCGTCAATTTTTTATCCTACTTTCTCTTCCAGACCGGTTTTCGCTTTTCCATGAAAGCGGTCACCCCTTCCTGGCAGTCTTCGGTGCCGATGATCATTGCCAGCATCTCCAGAAGATAGGTAACTGCTTTATCAAAATCCATATCCAACATCGTGTAGTATGAATCCCGCCCCAAATTCATCACAACCGGACTCTTTTTGCTGATTTTACGAGCCAGTTCCATAACCGTCTCTTCTAATTTGTCATGGGGAACCACTCGATTGATCAACCCGATTCTTTCCGCTTCCCCGGCATCAATCATGTCCCCGGTCATCAACAGCTCAAGAGCCTTTTTCCTTCCTACCATCCGGGGAAGTGAGGCAGATACCATGCAGGACCAGACCCCCACATTTATTTCCGGTAGACCGAACTTAGCGTTCTCGGAGGCAATGGTAATGTCCGGATAAATGGCCAGACCGCAGCCGCCCGCCAGGGCCAATCCATTTACCGCGGCAATGGAAGGCTTTCCCAGATCAATAAATACCCGGGAGAGAGCTGCAAAGGCCGCAAACACCTTGCGTCCTTCAACTGCAGAAAGTCCTTTGAAGTCAGCCAGGTTCGCCCCCGCACAAAATGCCTTATCACCGGCCGCAGCCATAACTACCACCCTCACCGAATCATCTTCTTTTGCCTCCTTGAGGGCGGCTACTACTTCTTTCATGGTTTCATTACTAAGCCGATTCATCTTTTCCGGGATATTCAGCGTCACCTTAGCGATCCCGTCCTGAACCTCATATAATATGCTTTTATATGTCATCTTGAATCCCTTCTCTTCTGCTTAAAAAAAGAGAATTTTTGAACATCTAGGAACCAACCCTGACTTTTCCCGGGTCAGGAATGGGGCAAATTTTTATATTTCTTGCCCCATTCGGCTAAACCCTTTTTGGATCTATTAAATCATCATACAGGATTATTATTTCTTTTTTGAATAATCATAAAATCCCTGTCCGCTCTTGACTCCCAGCTGGCCCGCGGCAACCATTCTCTTTAATAAGGGAGGAGGAGCATAACCGGACCCAAAATTTTTCTCAAGATCTTCTGCGGCATGCAGCATTACGTCCAAACCAATGATATCCATCAGTGCTAGTGGTCCTAATGGATGATGGAACCCTGCCTTGAGAGCAGCATCAATATCTTCTTTGCAGGCCACTCCCTCGGTAAGGGTTTGAATGGCGGCCATTCCAAATGGGCACCATACCCGGCTGGTAATAAAACCTGGGGAATCTTTCACAACAATGAAATCTTTGTTGCATTTTGCCAGGATGTCATTCATGGCGTTGAGGGTTTCATCGGAAGTATTCAGCCCGCGAATAACCTCCACCAGCTTCATTATCTGAGCAGGACTGTGAAAATGTGTTCCAATTACCTTATCCTGCCGTTTGGTAGCTCCCGCCACCTCACTGATGCAAAGAGCCGATGTACAAACTGCGAGGATTACATTGGGAGGAAGTACTTCGTCCATATGTTTATGAACTTTCTTTTTTAGCTCCATATCCTCAGGAACGGCCTCTTGAGCCAGGTCAACATCCTTTGCATCCTCGATGCTTTTGACCGGTTTGATCCTTCCTAAAATTTCAGCCTTCTTTGCTTCATCCACCTTGCCCTTGGCCACTGCCTTGGATAAAAATTTATCAATGCTTGCAATGCCCTTCTTGGTTAATTCCTCAGACATATCGGTGACCAGTACCTCGCATCCCCCTTCTGCGTAAACCTGGGCAATGCCTGCCCCCATTAGCCCCATACCAACGACTACAACTTTTTTAATCTCCATCTTTTAATGCCTCCTTTTTTTGGGTTATTGAATTGAATTAAAAATCTCGGAAGGTTCATGGTTTTTGATCTTCTCCAACTCTTCCGAAGATGGCTCACGTGAGTAAGCAAGTCCCTTTTCATCAAGCCCTACTACAACTTTTTTATATTTTACATCCTCATCCCGTTCGCTTTTAATAATCATATTTCCCGCCATGCCGCCTCCTCCGCACAGACAGGCTAATCCGTACTCACCTCTTTTTAATACATGGGCAAGATGAATGGTAAGCCGGGCGCCGCTATAGCCGGTAGGATGACCCAGGGCAATGCACCCGCCATGCGGGTTAAGCTTTTCCCGATCAGACCAGTTTAACATCTTTTCAGCCGCCAGCACGACCGAACCAAATGCCTCGTTTATCTCAACATACTTCATGTCATCAATGGTAAAATTGTTTCTCTTCAAAATTAAAGGCATCGAGACCCCCGGTCCATCCGGAAAATCAGCCGGCTCAACTCCATAAAACAAAAAATCGACAAAAGAGGCAATCGGTTTAAGGCCTAGTTCTTCAGCCTTTTTGCGAGTCATGATTAATGATGCACCAGTACCATCGGTAATGCCCGACGAGCTCCCTGCCGTCACCGTCCCATCTTTTTTGAAGGGGGTGGAAAGCTTCTGCATGCTTTCAAATGAAGAGTTCTTTCGATAGCACTCATCACTATAAAGGGTAAAGCCCTTGTACCCGCCCTTCCCCTTCCTGGCGGGAATATCGATCGGGAATACCTCATCATCGAATACGCCGTCTGTCCAAGCCTTGGCTGCCTTCTGATGACTTTCACAGCCTATCCGATCATTCTCCTCCCGGGTAAGTCCGTGATTCTCACTCGCCCGCTCGGCGGTTAGCCCGGGGGTTAAGTGACAATAATTATCCGCCAGATAAAGAAAGCCGTCATCAATGGTGATGTTGTTTAATCTTCCCAGAGGACGCCAACGTGCGCCCCTGAGGATGTGGGGAATGTTACTCATGCTCTCTGATCCGCCGACAATTGCTACCTGGGTTTCTCCCAGTCTGATCGACTGCACAGCCAAATGGAGCGCTTTCAAACCGGCGGCACATACCATATTGACGGTATGAGCGGGCACTTTTTTGGGGACACCCGCGAATAGTAACATATTTCGTGCCGGGTTGGTTCCGGTTCCATCCTGTCTGGTGTGGGACATGATCACCTCGTCAATCAATTCCGGATCAATCCCGGTTCTGGCCATCACTCCTTTAATGGCCATCGCCCCCAGCTGCCAGACCACAAGATCTTTCAAGCTGCCACCGAATCTACCAATCGGAGTTCTTGCCCCATCAACAATTACAACATCCTGATAATCCAATGTTCCTGCCATATTTTCCTCTACTTTCCCCGCTTTTAGGATCAATAAATCTTACTGCATTACTTGAATCATGTTATTTGCTTAGACCCGAAAAATTTATTAACAATGTAAAAATCAATTAATGCACCGGGCCTCAGCCGTCCCAACAATGACATCTTCATTATCTTGGTTTGCGACACGAACCTCACAGACCACGATTTTTTCTCCCTCCTCTTCTTTTTTATCAACAACTTTTGCCCTGGTTGTCAATAAATCGCCTGGTCTTACGATCTTTACCAATCTGAGTTCCAACTTCCCTCCCAGGTACCAGCCCCTTCCAAAATCCCGTGCCATCAATTCGGATATGTACGCCATATATTGATATCCCGGAGCAATTGTTCCCTTGAACGGTGTCTTTTTAGCAAACTCAATATCCACATGAATAGGGTTGTAATCCTCGGCGGTGCTCACATACTTATTTATTTTCTCCTGTGTCATCTTTTTGATCAACGGGGTCAATTCTTCCCCGATGGACAATTCCTCAAAATCGATATACCGATCCATAACCTCTCCCTTAACATTACTCGTAACTATTCCAGGTTTTTGAGCTGAAGGCTATAAAAAATAAGGTTTTGGGCGCCCTGCTTCTACCAGTGCGCAAAAACCGACAGCCTTTAGCCTATTCACCGGAGCAGTTACGTTACCATTACTCATTTAAACTATTTTGGCCAGATTGGGGTCAGCCAGCTTGTTCCTATCTTTACCCCTTTTTGGTTAAACACTTCTGACTTCAAGACCACAAATTTCCTTCCCTTTTTTTCAAACTTATCTTCCACAATGGTCTTTACGGTTAAAATATCGTCAGGCCTGACCAATCCGGTAAATTCAAATCTTTGCTGAGCATGAATCAGCCCCGGCGGTGTTTTGACCCCCAAAGCCTTGATCACACTGCTTACGGTAGAATAGATGCCCATAGAAATCGGGGGAACTATTACCCCTTCATAGGGGGTCTTATCTGCGTAATCATCATCAAGATAAAGCGGATTAAGATCGTCTATTGCTTCTAAATATTTTTCTATGGTTTCAGTCGTCAGAGTGTAAACGATATCCGGAAATTTCATGCCTTTGGACATATCGTCAAATAACAGTTCCTTCATCTTTTCCGTCCACCTTTTTTGAATAATGTATAAATTTCAAAAATTACTTGTTTTTTTGCATTCGGGCGTTTTCGGGTTTTACCCCAAAGCTCCCCTCCTTATTTAAAGCGCAATCCAATATAAAATATATTTCATTACTCGTCAAGGAGTTTGTAAATCAGTTTTACGGAATAACGCCACAGATACTTATCGATGATCGCAACCCTGTTTTTCTCAAATTAAGGACATGGATATTCTATAAATAATTTATTTTATCAGACATATTTATTAAGATATTCGTCCACAGACAGTTTACGGTTTGTAGCTAACGGTTGGTAAAAACCTGGATCTAAGATGTAAGTATGCGTTCTTCTTTTGAAGATTTTTAAAACCTTGAACAATTTAAAACTGATTCCTGAATTGGAATTGATATCAAATATGTTTATGTATCATTATAAAATTCTTTTCATTTCATTGAAAAAAACCGTGAACGGTTACTTATTTATGATAAAAGCGTTAAGAGGTATAATAGAGCATCCGGTTAATCCTGTTGATCAAATCGGGAACTATTCCCCGTTTTTTTATGGTTGTTACCCTGCTCCAGAACTTCCAGTCTCCCAATAATTCAGCATACACATTAGCACAGGCCCGGGATATAAATACTCGGGAGACGGGGGTAATCTGCGCAGCAGCTATTTTCAAGCGGCGAAAAATTATATCGCGCTCTTTCTCTGTATCAGTATGAAAACTGATTACTCTGGTAGGGCTTTCTTTGTTGCCCGTCCCATACTTCCCATAAACATAATGGTCGGGGTAACGCCTCTGATATTCCAGCATTACCTGCTCGCATTGCTCCATACTATCTAAAACTGCTGTAATTTTCCAACAATTGAAGGCTTCTAAAAGTTCAATATCGCCTTTTCCACTGATAAGCTGCTCCCGTAATCGCTCCAGGCAGGGAAGGCAACGTTCATATATATTCCTTCTGGTTTTAGTTAAATGGATATCAGTTTCAAAACTTATCCATCCTTCCTTAGAAATTCTTCTGCCAACATGGATGGACATCTTTCAGTTCCTAAAACAGGTCATCCAGTTCATCCGCTCCTCCCCCCGGCATCTCTCCGTACTTCTGCAGATACTGCTGGATAAGCTCGCTCTCTCTTTTAGTGTACATTTCATCCGGTTCCCATTCAAACCATCCGGCATTTTCATTCTCTTCCAATTCCCGGTCAAGTTCCTGACGGACATTCATCGCTCCCTTAATTGAAATCACCTTTTTATCTGCATCAAGAAGTTGATAAACTCCTGATTCTTCCGGCACTTGACTCACATTTTCGGAGTTAAATTCAATGTAATGTTCGGGGGGCATGGTTATCTGGGAAAACATCAATCTTAAATCGCATCTCAAGCAACGACTCGCTTCTCTTACCGCCTCCTCTTCATTATAGGTCTGCTCCACCACATTGAAATTGCCTTTGCGGTCCTCATTGGATAGACATTGGACTAAAACTCGGGGCCAGGTCCCAAATGCTTCCGACTTACCGATGGATGGATTCATCGGCTCTTGTTCGGTCAGTATCTCCCGGATATCTCCTTCTCCACCCAGATATTTGTCAATGGCCGTTGCGGCGTTTCTCCCGGCGGCAACAGCATCAACCACCGAACCTGGAACCAGCGCCACATCTCCCCCGGCATAAATTCCTTCCATTCCGGTTGCCTGGTCTTCATCTGTTTCGATAATTCCCCTTACTACTTTAATGTCCGGCATGTCTTCTACAAGGGAAAGGTCGGAAGACTGTCCTATCGCTAAGATCGCCTCATCGCACTCAATAACTTTTATTTCATTTTCATCATAGCTGGGATTGAATTTTCCATCTTCGTCAAAAACGCTGGTACAACGTTTCAATTCAATGCCCGAAACCTGTCCATTTTCATTGAGGATCATTTTTGGCCCCCAGGACACATTAATCTTGACCCCTTCTTCCTCGGCCTGATCAACCTCCCATTCATGGGCAGGCATCTCTTCCCTCTTTTCCAGGCAGGCCATTTGAACTTCCTTCACACCCAGCCTCAAGGCGGTTAAGGCCACATCAATCGCTACGTTTCCGCCCCCGATCACTACCACACGTTCTTTTAGTCGGGGGAAGCTGCCCATACTGACATTCCACAAGAAATCAACTCCCCAAAGCACCCCCTCGTTATCCACCCCTTCAATGTCGATCTTTCTGCTTAAAGATGCGCCCACGGCAATAAAGACAGAATCAAATTCATTTTTTATGTCAACGAGTTTAAGCCCATCCCCTATTTTTGCATTGGTTTTAATCCCAACTCCCAGGTTTAATATCTCTTCAATATCTTTTTCCAAGGTATCTTCGGAAAGACGATAATAGGGTATACCATACCGGAGCATTCCCCCCGGCTTTTCATCTTTTTCAAAAATTGTTGTTTCATGACCCAGGGAGGTTAAATAGTAAGCAGCGGTTAATCCTGCAGGTCCGGAACCGATTATTGCCACCTTTTTGCCGGTTGGCGGTAACTTCTTTATTTTTTCTTTCCATGCCCCCTGGTCATTTTCCGCCACGAAACGTTTCAGGGCACAGATGGCAACGGGTTCGTTTACTTCTCCCCGTCTGCATTCAACCTCGCATGGATGAAAACAGACAGCCCCCAAAATTGAGGGGAGGGGAACCCTTTCTCTGATAACCGCAATTGCCTTATCAAAATCCTTTTCTGCAATACAACGTAAATATCTGGGGATATCAATACCCGCCGGACAAGT
>DAOWNY010000146.1 GCA_030642325.1 Deltaproteobacteria bacterium | reverse complement strand
GAATTCTGGCCTGGATATTTTCTTCGGTAATGTCCGGAGATAATTCCCCAAACTCGGCAGAGAGCATCCCCAGATAGGTCTGGTATGTGTCGGAAATGGGGATACTGATTAGCTTTATACCAAGGTTGGAAGCAAGTTTTTCAGCATCTTCTTCACTTTCCCTGGATGTGTAGGCAGAAGACATGGTAACCCCGATGACGTTATCTTTTCCCAGGGCATCAACGGCAATAGCTGCCACCAGAGCAGAATCTATGCCCCCGCTTAAGCCGATTAATACTTTTCGGAAACCGCTTTTTTTTACATAATCGGAAACTCCCAGGGTAAGAGCCTGATAAATCTCTTTTGCGGGTGGAAGGACACCATAAGTTTTTTCGGGTAAAGGGGGTTTCTTGCGGTAGATGATCTCTTTCAGCCCCACCTCTTTTATTTTATCCGGGACAGTGTTGAATTTTTCCTTTCTTCTCCGGGGGGCATGGATCCGTTGACGAAACACCGCACTTACGTTTAAATCGGCCGTTACCAAGTCTTCTGCGAATTGGTTACCTTGACAGAGCAAATCCCCGTTTTGGTCGAAGATCATACTTCCTCCGTCAAAAATAAGTTCATCCTGCCCGCCCAGCAGATTGTTGAAAGCAACGATCACGACGTTATCCGCCGCCCGGGTAGACAGCATCTTCGCCCGGTTCGTTCTTTTCCCGGCCTGATAGGGAGAAGCGGAGATATTTATAATTATTTCGGCATCTCCTGCCAGTGCCTGACAAGCGGGAGGCCCGCTGGGGTACCAGATATCCTCACAAATACTAATGCCGAAGATGGTCCCTTTTAGTTTAAAGACCATGTTTTCACTACCGGCCTGAAAATATCGGTTTTCATCAAATACCCCGTAATTAGGAAGATACATTTTATGGTAAATCCCGGCAATTTCCCCGTCATGGATTATTGCCGCTGCATTGTAAATGTCATCCCTCTTATCGATAAAGCCAACTACGGCACAAATACCTGCGGTTGCCCCGATAATTTCTTTTAAACCATCTATATTGGCCTTTATAAAGGAAGGCATGAAAAGTAAATCCTCGGGAGGGTAACCGGTGATAGCCAATTCCGGAAAGGTAACCAGGTCTACCCCCAAATCCCTGGCCTGATCAAGATAGGATAAAATTTTATTGGTATTTCCCGATATATCCCCTACCGCGGTATTGATCTGGGCCATACCGATCCTGAAAAGTCGCATTTTAAACCTCCGGCAGTTAATGTGCAAATATTTTGTTTCCGGTGAACAGTTGCCGTTATCTTAATATTAAGGAGGATATCATTCCCCTGCGGGAAAAGCCAACATTTTATGTCAGTTTGCTTTTTTTGGATCAGAGGTCGACTTGACAGGCAATAACCTGTTTGGGAAAGGCTTCAAGGGTTTTTTGCGCGCAGTTTCATCGTCTGCCGCCGGGATTTTCGCTACTATCCCCGGTTACACAACAAATACTGTAAACCCACCGCAACACATTAAATTTTCGTAAGCGTTCACGGTTCTCAGCTCAGGGCTCACGGTTTTTTCAATGAACTGGATTTTAAACTTTTTTCGCCGGTAACCGGATCGTAAATTCGGTCCCTTTGCCCAATGTGCTTTCCACATCGATGGTGCCATTGTGCTTTTGAATAATGTTGTGCGAAATATTTAAGCCCAAACCGGTTCCTTTGCCGATAGCTTTGGTTGTGAAGAAGGGATTGAATATTTTGGAAAGATTTTCTTCGGCAATGCCCGATCCGGTATCACTTATTTTGATCTCGACATTGCCGTTAACCGCACGGGTCGAAATTTTTATCTCACCTCTTTTTTCAATGGCCTGGGCGGCGTTTACAAAAAGATTCATGAAGACCTGGTTGAGCTGCTGGGGGTAGCATTTTACGAGGGGAAGATCCCCGTAATCTTTTGTGACTGTAGCATTATATTTGAGTTGATTCCAGACCACGTTCAAGGTTGATTTAATACCTTCATTGATATCAACCTCTCTTGCCTTGTCTTCGCCGGGATGGACAAAGTCCTTCAAATCAGCGACAATCTTTTTGATTCTTCCGGTGCCGTCCCGACTTTCACCAATAAGATCCCGGGTGTCATCCATAAGAAATCCGATGTCTATTTCCTCTTCCAGGGCAGCAATCCGCTCCATATGTTCCAGGATAGAAGCAGGCAGATTGTCCCGGGAAACAACATCTTTGAATCCGGCAATAAATTTTTGGTATTCCTTGATGAGCCTGTTAAAATCTTCCTGATATTCTGAAAGTGTATTGAGGTTGCTGCTTATAAATCCGGTGGGGTTATTGATTTCATGAGCCACTCCCGCGGCAAGCTGGCCGATTGATGCCATCTTTTCTGAATGGATCATTTGAGATCGAGTCTCTTTTAGTTCGTTCAATGCCTTTTCCAATTCATCCTTGTTCTTTAGTAACTCTTTTTCTGCCTGTTTACGGGTTGTGAGATCCTGGCCTTCCGCCACAATATATTTCACATCTTTCTTCTCGTTGAAAATGGGAACCATGCTGAACTGAACCAGAAGGTGTCCATCCTTGGCCCTGATTTTTTCCTCGCTATTGATCCTTTCACCTTTTTTACACCGGAGGGCTAGTTCCTTGATTCTTTTTGAAATCTCCGGGTCATAGGAAAACGATAAGGAATCGCCCAGGTGCTTGCCTACAACTTCAAAACGGCAAAGGCCCATGACGGAAACCGCAGTTTCGTTGACCATAATAACCCTGCCGTCAGGATCAAGTTTGGCGTTGAAGGTAATCAGACTGTCCACGTAATCTTGCAGTTCCATTTCGTTTTGTTTAATTTTTTTCTCTGCCGGCTTATTGTCGGTAATGTTGGTGGCAACCTGGAAGTGAACCATACGGCCATCCGGCCAGCGGATCGCCCTGTCCATGCACCGGTACCAGTAAAGGCTTTGGAGGTTTTGGTATTCATAAATATGAGCTTTGCCGATCTTTTCGCCGAAAATCCGCTGGTAAGTGCAAAACGGGCAAGGAGAATCACGGTTTTGTATTATGCTATAACACTTGCACCCAATTCCGTCCCCCCATTGCTTTACGGCGGAGCTATTCATATACAATATTTCATAGGTTTCGGGGTCTGAAACATAAATTAAATTATCCATGCCGTCAAACATGGAAATAAGCTGCGAATGCTCGAAATTGAGTGATTCCCGGGTTTTGCGGTGTTTGATGATTTCTTCTTGCAGTTGCTCGTTGACCAATGTCAGCTCCAGGGTACGTGTGTTTACCAAAGTTTCTAAACGGGTTCGGGATTTTTCTATTTTATTCATATTACTCTCCATAGTGTCATTTAACACATGACGGGGCAATAGCTTGATTGCACAAGAAACCCCATTTTTTGATCAATTATATCAATTAATTTCCCGGTATCCGTTCACGGTTTACACTTTTTTCGTCAGCCATATCCGCCAAAATATTGACAATGTTTTTGGTGAAAACTGTAAACCAAAATACGATTTTTATCAATTAGCCGAAAATTTTCGTAAATGGCGCCTCTTTGCGAGCATCCTATTTATGAGGTTATAAGCTCTATACCTGATAAAGCAATTTACATGCCAATTGAGAGCTTCAGGGCTGAAGAACAATGATGAGCGTTGAGCAGTTGCCTGCTTGTTGTATCTGCCGGGAGTCAGGCGGTAAACGGGAATTTTTATTTTTCGGTTTTGAAAATTTCTTGCCTTAAGGCGGCTATTTTGATACTTTAAAATAGTCTGTATGAATGTATATTTAGAAGGTTTAACTGAGGGAGATTATGCTTGCCAAGGTGCTTAGCAGTGCGGTTTTAGGAATTGATGCCTATCTGGTGGAGGTGGAGGTGGATGTTGCTTCGGGACTTCCGGTTTTTTCCACGGTGGGACTTCCTGATGGGGCGGTCAAAGAGAGTAAGGACCGGGTAAAGTCGGCGATTCGGAATTGCGGCTATGAATTTCCCGCCCGAAAGATTACTGTGAACCTTGCCCCGGCGGATATAAAAAAAGAGGGGGCAGGGTTTGACCTGCCCATCGCAATCGGGATTATGGGTGCAACGGGAACAATAAAAAAGGAGAAGATGGATGACTATATCGTGCTGGGAGAGCTGTCTTTAGACGGAAGTATAAAAGCGATCAAGGGGGCGCTCCCCATCGCCGTTATGGCAAAGGAATCGGGGGCAAAGGGATTCATTCTTCCTAAAGAAAATGCCCAGGAAGCTGCGGTAGTGGGAAAAATTGAGGTATTGGGGGTTGAAAGTCTGCCCGAAGTAGTAGGTTTTTTAAATGGGGAATGTCCTCTTCCCGCCACGAAAATTGATCTTTCCAAAGTTTTTAAGGAGGAGACGGAATATTCGGTGGACTTCAGCGAGGTAAAGGGGCAGGAGCATGTCAAGAGAGCATTGGAAGTAGCCACTGCCGGAGGGCATAATATTATCATGGTGGGGCCGCCGGGATCAGGTAAGACCATGTTGGCCCAGCGCATTTCCAGTATTATTCCCGGCATGTCCTTTGAAGAGGCATTGGAGACCACCAAGGTTCTCAGTGTTACCGGCCTGCTGCCTAACCATAGTCCCCTTGCAGTTAACAGGCTTTTTCGTTCTCCCCATCATACTATTTCGGATGCAGGTTTAATCGGAGGGGGGCAGATTCCCAAACCGGGAGAGGTAAGTCTGGCTCATAACGGGGTCCTGTTTCTGGATGAATTACCTGAATTTAAAAAAAATGCCCTGGAAGTTCTCCGCCAGCCCATGGAAGACGGCAGGGTAACCATCTCCCGGTCTCTCATGTCTCTTACTTTTCCTGCCCGGTTTATGTTGGTTGCCGCAATGAATCCCTGCCCCTGCGGTTATTATACCGATCCCAACCACGAATGTACCTGCAACCTTCTCCAAATACAGCGTTATCGATCAAAAATTTCCGG
>DAOWNY010000239.1 GCA_030642325.1 Deltaproteobacteria bacterium | reverse complement strand
TGGTGGTGTGGGGTTTCCAAAATAAATTATCAAGCGGGACATATTTGATCAAAGCTATGTATGTCACCGGGAAAATGATTCCTGTTTTTCAAATAATTTTTTTATCGAGCAGATACTTAAATTTGCAACCGTTCGCGGTTCACAGTTAACGGTTGATTGAAGCATATTGGCGAAAGGTCTTGATGCTGAACTGAAAACTCAAGTTTAGATTGCATGTGAAATTAAAATATTTTCTGGAAAAATTGAAAAAGCTGATTCAAAGATTGCAATTTCTGATTAAAATGCTTTAGGCGCTGCATAATTCAATAAAAAAACAGTGAACCGTGAACGGTTACCTTTTTCTAAACGTATCAACATCTATAAAATTTGTAAAGGCCTTTAAAACCGCTTGTTGTCGTCTTCCCCCCTGCCCACATCCATTTTTGTTCCACGATATTCCCTGCCGTGCGTCTCAAGAAGGAATAAAAAAATGAAGTGCAATGAAGTGCTATTTACTATTGACGTTCCATGTAACAAATTAAAAAAGACTGTATCCGTTCACAGTTGGTAAAGCTGACGTAATACCTTGACCTCGGTTTTTCAAAGCTAAACGTTTGTGTGCTGACAGCTAATCGCTCAACTTAGGATTAAATAAAAACCGTGAACCGTGAACGGCTACAAAAGATTTTACTACTTTTTGATGAATAGCTATGCTAAAATTTGAAAAAAGTCATATTTCTGAAAAAAAGGGGCATTATTTCTCTTGAGTGAATAGCAGGCCATGAAAAGGAGAACGCAAAGATGAAAAAACTGAACGTAAAAACCGGTCAACGGACAGAAATGCTGGACATAACCCATCAGGTTCAAAAGTTGATTGACAACAGTCAGGTCAAAAACGGAACCTGTACTGTCTTTGTTCCCCATACTACAGCGGCTGTCACCATAAACGAGAATGCAGACCCCGATGTTCCCAAGGATATCCTGACGAGTCTTGAAAAATTGATCCCACATAACGGGAATTACAGGCACATGGAAGGTAACTCTGATGCCCATATAAAGGCCGGCATAATCGGCGCTTCTCATACTATCATTGTGGAGAATGGTAGACTGGCATTGGGGACCTGGCAGTCGATATTCTTCTGTGAGTTCGACGGACCAAGAACCAGAGAGCTTTGGGTGAAGATTACGTAACGCCCCAGCCTTGGTTTTCCCGCACCGATTTTTTGTATCAAATATCCAGGGCACTCCAAGACTCTTGACAGCTTACATTTTTTGTTATAGAAAGAAATAAGCCTAATAAATGGAGAACATGGTTATGGTGTTGATAAACCGGCATTAACTCCTTCGAATCTCCGATCCCGTTATTTTATCAGATCACGGGGAACCAGCGGAAAACCAAACTTTGAATTAATAAAAATGAAATATTCTCCAGATTTAAAATCCGCAATATATTATATCAATTAGATAGCAATTTAATGAAGCAATTTACGTATCAGCAAAATAAACAGGAGTAATTGCACCTGGATTCCCGTATGCGCTGGAATCCGGAAGGGTTGTGGAAGTAAGGGGGGCTGCCCCCTGCTTATTTTGATGTTACCAATTTACAATAAATTATCGGGTTATATGGGGAATTATATTCTCACTTAATGCCCCCCCCGGTGGTTTGTGCCTTTTATTGATCGGGAGAAGATATGGAAACAACGAGTAAATCGGCAGGAGGAGGAAAAAACGATATGGGACGGACAAATACCGCCACGACCGAAACTAATTCCCCTTCCAATTTTATTCGTAATATTATTGCCCAAGACTTAAAGTCCGATAAAAACAAAGGACTGGTCATGACTAGATTTCCTCCGGAACCAAACGGCTATCTCCACATAGGTCACGCCAAGTCCATTTGCCTCAATTTCGGCATCGCTGCCGAAAATAAGGGGGGAATTTGTAATTTACGTTTTGATGACACCAACCCCAGTAAAGAGGATAATGCATATGTTGAAGCAATCAAAAAAGACATCAGCTGGCTTGGATTCAATTGGGGAGATCGACTGTTCTTTGCCTCGGACTATTTTGATAAACTCTATGAATGCGCCGTTCAATTAATTGAAGCCGGAAAGGCATACGTTTGTAGTTTGAATGCCCGGGAAATTAGAGATTATCGGGGAACTTTAACTAAACCCGGTAAAAACAGCCCCTATCGGGAGCGCAGCATCAAAGAAAACCTTGACCTGTTCGAGCGCATGCGTGCGGGGGAATTCGAGGACGGTTCCCACGTACTTCGGGCAAAGATTGATATGGCATCGGGAAATTTAAACATGCGGGATCCGGTTATTTACCGCATAATAAAGACCGAACATCACCGAACGGGCAACAAGTGGTGTATTTATCCCATGTATGATTTCACCCATTGCATTTCCGACGCCCTGGAAGGTATCACCCACTCCATCTGTACCCTGGAATTTGAGGATCATCGACCCCTCTACGACTGGGTGCTGAATCAATTAAACCTTGATTGTCATCCCCGGCAGATTGAATTTGCCCGCCTCAATATCACCCATACTGTTCTTAGTAAACGAAAACTTTCAGAATTGGTGGCAAAAGGTTATATCGACGGATGGGACGACCCAAGGATGCCTACCATATCAGGCTTGCGCAGGCGCGGTTATTCACCGGAGTCAATGAAAAATTTTGCAGAACGTATCGGGGTGGCCAAAAAAGATAGTTTGGTAGATATGGCCCTGCTTGAGCACTGCATTCGGGAAGATTTGAATAAACATGCCCCACGGGTTATGGCGGTATTGCATCCCCTGCGGGTGGTTATCGACAACTATCCGGAAGGAAAGACAGAAGAGTTGGAGGCTGAAAACAACCCCGAGGATTCCAGTATGGGATCACGCAGGATCCCTTTTTCCCGCGTAATATACATCGAAAAAGAGGATTTTCGTGAGGATCCACCGAAAAAGTTTTTTCGCTTATTTCCCGGTGGCGAGATTCGTCTGAAACATGCCTATTACATCAAATGCGAACGGGTAGTTAAGGACGAAAAAACCGGTGAAGTGGTTGAGCTGCACTGCACCTATGATCCGGAAACACGCGGTGGCTGGTCTAAGGATGGACGTAAGGTTAGAGGGACTTCACATTGGGTCTCGGCCGCCCATTCCATTGAAGCGGAAGTACGTCTCTATGACCACCTCTTTTCCGTTCCAAACCCCATCCGGACCGGAGAAAAGGATGATTACAAATCTTATCTGAATCCAAATTCTCTTACTACATTAACTTCGTGTCAACTCGAACCAAGTCTTGCAGATGCTAAACCCGGCAACAGTTACCAATTTCTTAGGCAGGGTTATTTCTGCGTTGATCCTGCTAAATCCTCCTGCAATAAATTAATTTTCAACCGAACGGTTTCCCTGCGTGACTCATGGGCCAAGATCAAAAAATCGGAAGGGG
>DAOWNY010000117.1 GCA_030642325.1 Deltaproteobacteria bacterium | reverse complement strand
TGGAATGATTTTTTTGTAATCTTCACCCTCAACTTTTCTCCCGCATTGACATCCAGCCAAACCGAATCCCCATCATCAGCTACCTTGAATATATTTCCGAAAAAGGAATTGCGGGCACTGGCAGACAGGGACCCATGCGAGACAATAATATCTTCCGGCGGTATGGAGATATTATTCACTGCATCCTTTCCCGGCAGGACGGCTACTTTTATCCTCCCGGTATCAAAGAGAAATATATCCCCTTCCTTACTGACCTTTCCTTTAAAAAGATTTTCCAGAGGAGAATTGGCTATTTTCCCATCAAAAAGGCAGATAACATTATCCGCCAGCCGATAAGCCTGGCTCGTATCATGGGTAGCCAAGATAATGGTAATACGAAATTTCCGGTTCAATTCTTTCAGGATTTTTTCCAGAAGATTAATACTTTCCCGGTCTATATTGGTGTTGGGCTCATCGAGAAGCAATACCTGAGGATTGAGGGCAAGAGCTCTGGCAATGGCTACCCGCTGGATTTCCCCTCCGGAAAGTTCCCTTGCCCTCCTTTTTTCAAAACCATCCAATCCCACTAATTTTAAGCATTCCACAACCCTTTCCATCTGCTTTTTTTTCTTGATCCCTCGATTTACCAAGCCGTAAGCAACATTATTTTCGACCGTAGTATTAAAAAGAAAGGGATTTTGCAAAACCAGGGTCATCTTCTGTCTTAAAGAGTGTTTATCTACTTCGTCGACATCTATTCCCGCAAAATAGAATTTTCCTGAAGTGGGGGGAAGGAGAAGGGAAAGGATCAAAAGTAAGGTAGTCTTACCCGAACCGTTTGGCCCCATTACTCCGTAAAATTTTTCTTTTTTAATCGTTAAAGAGGGGATGTCCAGTACTTTTTTACCTTGATAGATTTTAACCAACTCCCGGATCTCGTATTGGGTGGCAGCCATCTTGTCAACCTCTCCTTACTTGCAGCCAGTGCAAGAGAATGTTTATGGAAAAAGCTACCACAAGCAGAATAAACCCCAGGGCAAGCCCAAACCCAAATTCTCCTTTGGCCGTTTCCAGGGCGATGGCAGTGGTCATGGTTCGGGTATATCCACGGATGTTTCCTCCCACCATCATGGCACAGCCAACCTCGGCAATTACCCGGCCAAACCCGGCAGTTACCGCCGCCATCAGGGCAAAACGAACCTCGGAAAGAATAGTTACCGCCATCCGCAAACGGCCGGCTCCCAAGGTCATAGCCGTAAGTTTCGCCCGGGGATCTATTCCCTGGGTGGCAGATATGGTAAGGGCGACAATGATCGGGATGGCAAGAATAAATTGCCCCATCACCATGGCCCTGGGTGTAAAAAGTAGTTCCAGCGGCCCCAATGGGCCCTGACGAGAAATAAAGGAATAAACCAATAACCCTATCACTACCGTGGGAAAAGCCATAAGGGTATTAAATATTGTGATAAGCGCCTTTTTTGCCCAAAAGTTACCATTTCCGATAACAAATCCCACTGGTACTCCTACCAGGGAAGAGAAAAAAGTGGCGGCAACGGAGACTTTCAGGGAAAGGATCGCAATACCGAAAATTTCTTGATCCAACGAAATGATTAGCTTGAGGGCTTTCCATATTCCCTCTAAAATATATTCCATCTTTTTTTCCGGGGATGGGATAAAAAGTCATCCTTGATTTGATAAATATGAAATTTAAAGATATATGTATCTGTTCATAGTTGGTAAAAATTTAGGATTAAGATGTAATTATGAATTCTTCTTTTGAAAATTTTTAAAGCCTTGAACAAGTTAAAAAAACTGATTCCGGAATTGGAATCGATACCGAGCATGTTTTTTATCGTTATAAAATTTATGTCATTGAAAAAAACCGTGAACTGAGAACCGTGAACGGTTACAGATATATATATCCGATAACTACTTAAGGAGCTGGAATTCAGCCTGCCTCATCTGAAAAACAAGAAACCACCAATTTGCTATACGCCGGACCCGTTTTGGACTTATTGGGGATTGGGTACCGCTACCGGAATAAAAAGAGGCTGTCCGAACTTCTCCTTGCCGAACTCCTTGATTATTTTCTGTCCTCCCTGGGAAGTCACCCAGCCGATCAGAGCCATGGCCTTGACATAGCTCACGTGGGGATGTTTGACCGGATTAACCGCAATAATCCCATAGGGGTTAAAAAGGGTTGGGTCCCCGTAAAAAAGGACGGGAAGATCAATCTTTTTTTCTCCGGTAAAGGCAAGGTAAGTGCCCCGATCAGCCATGGTATAGCCCTTTTTTTCATTGGCCATGGTTAAAACTTCTCCCATGCCTTTTCCGGCCTCAAGATACCATGCGCCGGAGGGATTGATGCCGGATTCTTCCCATATAGTCAGTTCCTTCACATTGGTTCCCGATCGATCACCCCGGGATATAAATATTGCTTTTTTTTCAGCAATCAGTTTAAAGGCTGCGGCTGCGGTTTTGGCATTCCTGATTCCTGCCGGATCAGATTCGGGACCGATTATAACAAAATCATTGTACATTACATCTCTCCGGTTAACGCCGTAGCCATCGGCCACAAACTTATCTTCCAGGGAGCGGGCATGGACCAGGGTAACGTCCACATCTCCATTCTCTGCCAGTTTCAGGGCCTTACCCGTCCCCACCGGGATAACATCCACTTTCAGGCTGTACATCTTTTCAAAGTGGGGCAGCAGGGCCTGGAGAAGCCCCGAATTTTCAGTGCTGGTAGTTGTAGAAAGCTTAAGCCTCTCTTCTGCCGGCGCCGCCGAGAATAGTAATCCAACAAACAGAATTGCCGATACAAATAATCCGAAATATTTCTTTTTCATTTCTTATTCCTTTCAGTTATAGATTTTTACTGACCCCCATTGACAAGTCAGGAACTGAAGTCTTAGTATACGAGTTGAAAGCGGACAAGACCCACATCTTCATTATCTCCATCAGCCTTGGCAACATAGTCGTCAAACTCAACCCGGTTATAATTTATCATAATTCTTACCATTTCATTGAGCCACCAGTTCACCCCCAGAGTAAATCCCTCTGCCTGGTCTGTAAACTGTGCGGCATCAGCATAGCCCCTTTCTAAGAGATGATCGTCTATGTCCAGCAACTCATAGCGGGCCACCAGCTGAATAGCCCCAAAACCTTTTCCCTGTCTGGGATCAAAATTATGGAGAGGAGTGATGCCCTTGTAAACCCCTTTCTTGAAAGGCTGATGCTCTCCGGTAAGAAAATAACTGAGAGAAAAGTAACCCCCGTCAATATGGAAATCACTTTTTTGGCTGCCGCACTCCAGGTCGTTCAGGTCCATTCTCATCCACTCTCCCTTGAGGGAAAGGGGTCCGAGCATCCAGGCCAATTCCACTCCGTACCTGTCCCTTCTTCCATCATGGACGACTGCATCGTTAAACTCAAAAAATTTGGTGTCGCCTGCGGTCTGGAATTTACCTTTACTCCACCATCTATTTTTATCTCCCTGCATATCCATATCTTCCTTGCCGGATGTTACGGAACAGCCCAAATGTAATCCTTTCAGAAGGAAATTTTCACTTTTGTTAAAAGGAGACAGCACCAATCGAGCCGCTACATCTTTATGGTTATCGGAATCGGAAGTATTTTTTCTGGTTCCATTAAATATTCCAATCCCGTAATGCACCACTCCTTCGGCCAGACCTCCATGCATCATTATTCCACGATCCCTGGAGGGGACCAGGTTGTCTACAGGAAGAGGCCGTTCCACAAAATCGATATAGTTGTCGGAAGTGAGTTCTTCAAGGCTGAAAGGAACCTTGTATTGACCTATCTTAAACTGCAAGTGGGGAAAATATTTTACATTGAGATAACCATCATTGAGGGCACTCTTGTTCATACCAAATTCTGACTCTACCTTGAAATCGTAATATTTGTAAAGGGTTCCTGAGGCGTAAATCCTCGCTCTTCTCACGATAAACTCGCTGTTTTTGGGATGGCCGGATTGAAAAACTCTTAGATCATTATGAAGCCTGCCCCCAATCTTCAGCTTAAATGCCTTATCGGCGGTTTTTATGGTGAATCCTTTCTTGAAGGTTATTTGAGACTTTTTAGCATCTTTCGCTTTTTCCTCTTCAACCATTACCCTCAACTTTTCATACTTGTCAGCGCTGATCGCACCTTTCTCCCTGAGAATTTGCAATATTTCTTCCACCACCGTCTTTTCATCCACTGCCCCGGCGGAGGTAACAAACCCTAAAAAACTGAAGCAATATACTATGACACCTAAAACAGGCATCCATAGAAAAGAATTGTTCATTAATTATCTCCTGGTAAAACGCTCACCTGTTTATTCAGGTGAGCGTGGTTATATGGTTATAAAAATATAATGGTTATTAAGTTCCCTCCGGAAGAGGTAACCGGTCACGGAGCGGGAGTGTTCCTTTAAGCATCTTATAAGGAAGCTCCGTAATTTTTTTGGGCTTTTGCTTGGGAAAATCTGAGCAGCCGGAGTGCAACGGAGGTGAACGCAACAAGAGGTATATATAAAAAATATGCCAAAATAAACGGGGCAGATAGCACTTGCTTAACGGCCATCTGTTTTGGATTTTGAATAATCGGCAGTTACATACGGCCCTAATTTTATGGTAATGTTATCCTTGATCCAGTGAGCATCCCACCACTCAGTGGGGTTTACCGGTAATCCCTCCATCAGCATCCCGAAGTGGAGGTGATCTCCCCCTGCCAAACCGGTGACCCCGGTATAACCGATAATTTTTCCCCTGGTTACTTCATCACCCATTTTTACCTTATAACTGCTAAGGTGGGAATAGATACTAAACAGATTTTGTCCATGATCAATGATAATTGTATTACCGTAAATTCCCAGATATTCGCAAAAAACTATTATCCCCCGGTTAGCTGCTCCCACCGGATGATGCTTTAGGGCAGCTATGTCAATCCCCAGATGAATCTGCCGGTCAATCTCTTTGCCGTTATGATAGTAGATTCTATGATCGGCAAAAAACGCCCGGGGTGATCCCTTCATTCTCAGGAATGGCCCTTCCCACAGTCTCTCCGGATTAGACTTACCGCACACCTCTTTAATCTTAAGGTTGTTTTCACGGCGAAGCTCCCGGTTTATCGTTAGATAAGCATCCAGATGGTTGTCTCCCAAATTTTCGTATCGTGCCATAAACTCCGGCATTTTTCGTTTGAGAAAATTATCCGAAATGTTGATCCGGTCCGTTTTAAATTTTTTTTTGATAATCAGATACGGAAAAGTCAGTTTGGCGGCATTGCCCGCTTCGTCCCGGGCCTCTATCATAATGGCGGAGTCTTTGGAACTGTCCCATGGAAGTCCGAAATAGGCTGCCTGGAGACCGTCTGAGGTAATGGGATAGCCCTTAAAAAAAAGGTCTCCCACCCTTACCCCGTTTTTCGTGGCATCCTTAGAAACATAATAAAGCACCAGACAACTTCCCCCCACATTAACATAGTGGCTTAAGCTTGCCAGCTCAATACGGGGCGGGCGAGTATCAATTATGATCTCTTGTTCCGACAGCACTTCATTGGTTAAGATGGAATGATCGGATGCCCAAATGGCAAGACTTGCCTTCCCTTCTTTCAATCCCAGTAAACGAGTTTTTACGGCGACACTCACCACTTTACGATGCACCCCTTTTTGAGAAAACTCTTCCCTGAAAATCTCTTTTTCATGATCTCCCTGACGAAGCACCACCCGTAAAGATCTAAGACCGCTCTTTTGGTCCTCCACGATACATTTGATTTCACCACTCCTGGTTATAAAGCGCAAATCCTG
>DAOWNY010000361.1 GCA_030642325.1 Deltaproteobacteria bacterium | reverse complement strand
TTACCTCGGGAGATTATGAATTCTGGCTGCGTATTTCCCAAACCAATACTTTTTTACATATTCCCGTTCAATTGGGGCTATATTTACGATCTCCCCATGGTATCGAACATTCAAACCGCGAGATACAAAGGAATGAAAATGAAAAAATTCGCAATTTGTATCAAAAGGCGCAGGCGGGCGGCAAAATAATCAGGGGTCTCAATCCCGATCCGGGCAAGAAGAAAGGAGTTAACCGGGATGCCCATCAACCTGTCGAGGGAGTTATGACCAATAAATCCGCCGGGCCTGTTTCCGCCTCCATCATCATTCTTAATTCAAGTCAGCCAAAGTATCTTAAGCAGTGCGTCGAAAGCATCAAAAATCATACATCCAAACCCTGCGAAATCATTTTTGTTAATAATAACCCCCATAAAAGTATTTTGAAATGGTTGAAGGGTATTATAAGGGAAAATGAGCATTTTCGATCAATTAATTACAAAAAAACAGCAGATGCCGTCAAATCCATTAATGAGGGAATTAAGACATCAAAAGGAGAATATATCGTTCTCATGCACGATGATGTCGTCCTTACCGATGACTGGTTGCCGGGCATGCTGGAGTGCATCAACAGCGATCCGGAAATCGGAGTTGTCGGGCCCATGACCGGTAGCAAAGGGGGGTTTAAAGCCGTTTCGCAGGATGGTTATGATTCCATAGATAAGCTTGGAGAATATGCAAGAGCATTTCGAGAAAAGAATCGCCACCGGCGGGTGGCGGTAACGGAAGTCGGCAGTTTTTGTATGATGTTCCAAAAAAAACTGGTATCACAGGTTGGCTTGCTTGATGAGGATTTTTTAGCGGACGGCCATGAAGTTCAAGATTTTTGTCTCAGGGTAAGGCTGCATGGATACAAGAGTTGTATTGCCGGAGATGTCTTTATTCATCATTATTCAAGCGAACGCCTGCCCGAAAAAAATAAATTTTTTATAGAGAAATGGAATGGTATAAACTTAAATGGCCCCATGGGAAGAAAGCTGGTTACCATAACAATAGTTGATAAGGCAGCGGGACTATTTGAAAGAGATGAAATTGAGAATGGTATCAAAATGCTGTTGGAAGGGGTTAAGCATACACCCTTAGAAAAAGAGTCATATTATATCCTGGTGGAGATGCTGATCAATAATAAGCAGTTCAAAGATGCCCTCGGCATCCTCAATGAAATTCCTTTCGATGATCAGGATAATAAAAAACCGTTACTTGCAGGATATATCAAAGAGGGGATGGGAGAATATCAAGCGGCCAAAGATTATGTAAAAGAGGTACTTACCAGCGATCACCTTTCCCCGATAGCCTTAAATTTGGAAGGGATACTGGCTTATCGAGGGGGAGATAAGGTAGCTGCAGAAAAATTTTTTAAGAAGGCCATCGACTCTGATCCAGGCTATGGCGACCCTTATACCAACCTGGGCGGGTTAAAGTGGGAGATTGATAAGAAGGGGGATGCCCTTGATCTTTACGAAAAGGGATTTATTCTCTCCCCTCTGGTTATGGATATTGTCAGTAATTACCACTTGGCGGTTACAGCACTCCGGGAGTTT
>DAOWNY010000291.1 GCA_030642325.1 Deltaproteobacteria bacterium | reverse complement strand
TTTCCCTTTCTGCGGCACTGCGACTTCAGTTACATAGAAATACTATACGCCTTCAGTCGTGCCTTGCAGAAAGAAAAAAATACTGCGCAATCTTACGCCATTTAACACGTGACATGACATTAGGGTCTTTTGACGGACGGATTCAGGCAAGCCATGCCGACAGCATCTATATGATGAACTCAAGCACCCAAAATCTTTTTCTTTCTTGTAGCCATGGCAATAATATGCGTCATCAATTCGTGATTCTAAGTTAAAGGTTAACAATGCACTCTTTGCCGGATAAGGAGAAAAGGTGCCATGAAGCAGGAAAAAAGCAGTCAAATAACCACGAATGGCGGGAATTATCCATTAGCAGCAGCATTGAGATTGGTTGGAAATGATATTTTGCTGGCGGTATGGGGAGGAGAAAGCCCCCATGTGGGAGCAGTGGCCATTGCTGAACCCCGTCCCAGCCTGAAAAACCCGGATGAGATCAGCGCCACCGGTTCCGTTTATGCTGTGATTGGTCACAAGGAAGATCTGCCGGCAAAAATAATGGCAGAAAAGGTAGCAGCCCGTTTCAACCGGAGGGTGGTGGTCACCATGGGAATCCATTGGGACAATCTTGCCCCTGAAGCAATTAAGGATATTGCAAAAAGCATTGATCAATTAGAAAAACTTATTTTTCAAAAAATTGAAAATTTTCTTTGATCCCTTGCCCCGGTAAAAAAACATAAGGTGACTACTTAAAGAGCCGGTAGCCGGAATTCTGAATATTTGCAACATAACAAGCAAAAAAGGGTGATTAGCATGGAATTTAGAAATATTATATTACCAACCTCGGAAATTCCACAAAAATGGTACAATATTGCTGCTGACTTACCTTCCCCAATGAACCCCCCACTCAACCCGGCAACGGGCAAACCTCTGGCACCTGAGGATTTAGCTCCTATTTTTCCCATGAACATTATTGAACAGGAGGTAAGTCAACAACGTTTTATTGATATACCTGAAGAAGTCCTGGAGAAGTACTTGATCTGGCGCCCAACCCCTCTGTGCCGGGCTCGAGGATTAGAGAATGCCCTAAAGACACCTGCCAAAATCTATTATAAAAATGAGGGGGTAAGTCCACCCGGGAGCCATAAACCCAATACTGCCATTGCCCAGGCTTATTACAACAAAATTTTTGGAACAAAAAAAATTTACACTGAAACGGGGGCCGGTCAGTGGGGAAGTGCTCTTGCCTTTGCCTGTTCCCTGTTTGGGCTGGAATGTGAAGTCTTTATGGTCAAGATAAGTTACAACCAAAAACCGTATCGTCGGATGATGATGGAAGTTTGGGGAGCCACCTGTTTTGCCAGTCCCAGCAATTTAACCAAGGCAGGCAGAACAATTCTGGAAAAAGACCCGGATTCCCCCGGCAGCCTGGGTGTCGCCATCAGTGAAGCGGTGGAAAAAGCGGTGACAAGTGAAACCAGCCGCTATGCCCTGGGAAGTGTTCTCAACCATGTGATGCTTCATCAGACAATCATCGGTCTGGAGGCAAAAAAGCAACTGGCCGCGGCAGGTGATTATCCCGATGTAATAATTGGTTGCGCGGGAGGCGGCAGTAATTTTGCCGGCACCTGTCTCCCGTTTATCAGGGAAAAGATCGCCGGTAAAGAAATAAAGCTTTTAGCGGTGGAACCTACATCATGCCCCACATTAACCAAGGGACCTTTCACCTATGACTTCGGGGATACTGCCGGGCTCACTCCCCTCTTACCCATGTATACTCTGGGTCATAATTTTACCCCCGAACCAATCCATGCGGGAGGATTGAGATACCATGGAATGGCACCCATCGTAAGCAAATTAATCAGCGATCAACTTGTTACTCCGCTGGCCATAGAGCAGATGGAAACCTTTGCTGCCGGAATAACCTGGGCTAGAACCGAGGGATTCATAAGCGCCCCGGAAGCCAATCATGCCATCGCCGCAGTTATCCGAGAGGCTAATCAAGCCAGGGAAGAAGGAAAAGAAAAGGTGATTCTTTTCACCTGGAGCGGACATGGATTATTAGATATGGCTGCCTATGATGCCTATCTTTCCAAAAAACTTTCTGATCACGCAATGCCGGAAGAATTGCTGAACCAGTCCCTTGCCCAATTAAAAGGCTTACCGACAATTTGAACCAACAATCAAAAAAAACGTAAGCATAACAAAAGGTGGGATAATTGTCTAAACCCGGCAAAAGAATAACTCCGCCCAGCGAAAAGGAGTTAGATGTCCGGTGCCCCCGGTTGGGTCACCAGGTTCCCTTCTCTTACTGCCGCATTGAAAGCGAGGGATTCCCCTGCCTTAAAATAATTGACTGTTGGTATCCCTACTTTGCGGTTGAGGATTACCTCCGTCAAGAATTGGGAGAGGAAAATATTAAAAAAATTCTGAACCATCCCCATCAATCTGATAAAATCAGCAGTTTGCTGAAAATGATAAACCAGGCCAAAAATACTTCCAACAAAACCAAAGCGTAAACATCCCATAACCCTTCAAGCGTATCAGCTCAATAAACAGGGGCAACTGTATCCGGATTCCCGGATGCGCGGGAATCCGAAAGAGTTGAAGTAAAAATCCGACCCCAGAGGAGCCGGCCTTGAAATAACCCCTGGAAGGGGATAAAATTGCCTTTGCCCCCTGAGGGGGCAAAGGTTGACGTGCCTCCAGTCATTAACTTATTTTAGTACATTGATTTTTCAGCTTTCTTCTCTTGATTCTCCTGGTATTTTACATATTT
>DAOWNY010000129.1 GCA_030642325.1 Deltaproteobacteria bacterium | reverse complement strand
GTGATAAAATGCATTCTTATCGGTATTTGAACGGCAAAACCGACAACCACTAAAAGAATGACGACAAGTAAAAATGTTTTCCTTTTAAGGGTTGTTTTTGCCAGATTCTCAAAAAACCGATTCGCCTTCTCTAAATTCATTTATTTTTCCTTTTTTATAATTTACCGCAGAGATCGCATAAGCCCGCAGAGAAACTATTCTTCTAAACCGCACAGTTATTACCTTTTTAATAAAACCGGCTTAAAACCACATTTATTTTGGACTCAATGCTTGCCAAAATTTTTTTATCCTTTTTTCGATCATTAACCGTCAATACCTCTATATTACCCTTTACCGGTTCTATCTCATCTGTCATGACCATCCTTTCCACCTTCACCAGACCCTTGATCCCGCAGTTTTTTCTAAAGGTCTTTGCATCACCGCTTAAGTACCCGGGTTTTACATTCACGGGCACCAGAAAAAAATTGACAAAGGTATTACCTTTTTCTTTTACTATACTGGTACGCGGCCTGAAGATAACAAACACGGCATTCATATTAAGCTCATAAAAAGGACTCAGCTTCTCCTGTATCCTTCTTGAAGACCGAAGGTTTTTAAAAAAGATTTCCGGCGACAACTCTTTTTTGCGCAGTGCGGAAATGATCACGGAGTGGATCGATCGATCTTCATCCAGATAGGGAATTTTGGGAATAATCAGAGGAAGCCTTTTCTCGTCAAGTTGAATCTCTTTTTTAATGATGGGAAGTTTTGTTGCTGTAGCCTCTCTGGTTTTGAGTATCACAAAGCCGCTTATAATCGCAAAAGTAACAATAAGTAAAAAACCGGATAAAACGGCAACCGGTTTGGGCAAAAAGCTTAAGCGGCTATGGGCAAAAAAATTTTCCAAAAGGTCTGTCCCCGGAATTATCCCCATGGTCTTTTCCCGATATTCCCCATATGTCTTCCCGTATTTTGCACGGCAGACGGCTTCTTCCTTTCCGGAAAGGAGATAGTAGAGGTAAATCATTATAAAAAAGGAGAGAAAGGCGATGAATCTACCCCACAGGATAACGAATCCAAGGCCTGCCACAATCAATGCCGTATATTGCGGATGCCGTAAATATTTGTAAATACCGCCTGTAACCAGACCTCTCTTAAAAAATTTTGAGATGTAAACCCTGCAGGCGCAGATAAGAAAAACCGTTAATCCTGTCAGGACCAGGAGAAGACCTGTTAACATAAGCCTTCTGGTGGGGAAGACAAAGAGAAGTAACCAGGAAGTTGCCCTGCTCGATTCCAGGAAATCCAGATTTAAAACTGATCCGTAGAGAAAACCCGCAAAAGGCAAAAGCATCCAGACCGGTTCCAATATCACAAAAGCGGTTACGACATATGCCAGGACTTTCCAGAATTTAGTATTTTTCAAATAATCAACCTCGCCCCCTGGTAAGCCAGGATACCCATGCCAAAGGCTACGATAAAAAGATAAACTACAATCATAAGCGCCCACTTCCAGGAGCGAGCTTCGTCTACAATCACCGATAAGGTGGCCACGCACGGGATAAATAACATATGGGTCACCAGAAAGCCGAGCCCGGCGGCAGGCGAAACCGTCGCCTGCAGGGCTCCCGCAAGGTCCCCTCCTCCCAGCAACACCCCCATCGTGGCAATGGCGGTCTCCTTGGCGATAAAAGAGGCGAACAGAGCAACCAGCATCTTCCAGCTCAGCCCCATAAGATCCCCCAGGGGCATCAAAAAATGCCCTATGGATGCCAGGAGGCTGGTCTCCATATCGCCGTGGGGAAAATAGCCGAGAGCCCAGATCAAAACCGTCACCGAGAATATGATAGTCCCCGCGCGGTGCATAAAATGTTTCATCTGTTGAAATACGTAAATACCGATGGTTCGGGGATTGGGCCAGTGATAAAGCGGCAGCTCCATGATGAGCCCCAAACGTTCCCGCCCGGGAAGCCCCCGGTTCAACAGTATCCCCGTAAACGCCAGCACTATCATATTCATAAGAATCAAACCAATAATCACCAGGGGGCCGGCCCATCCAAAAAAAATAGGGGCGAGAAAAACAGTTACTCCGGTTTGGGCAATACAGGGGACAAAAGGGGTAAGCAATATGGTCATCAGGCGGCTTCGCTCGGTCTCCGCCACCCGGGTTCCGATGACTCCCGGAACATTGCAGGCAAACCCCACCCCCAGGGGGAAAAAAGATTTTCCATGTAAGCCGATTTTTTGCATAAACCGGTGCATCAGATAGCCCACCCTTGCCATATAGCCCACATCTTCCAGTATCCCCATGAGGGCAAAAAAGAAGATCAAAAATACACTAAAGATGGTTAATACCCCGAGACCGGAAATAATTCCATCGGTTACCATACTTGAAATCCAGGCGGGAGCCCCGATCAGCAGTGCGGAAGCGCCATTTTTTATCACCGGGAGCAAATGGTCCATGGCGATCCAGGTGAGCTTCAGCCCGGTAACCTTGGTGAGAAGGAGGGCGACAGTCACCATGGCCAGCATAATAAAAAAACCCCAGACCGGGTGGGCGGCATAATGATCCCACCGGGCGGTGAGATTAATTTGCCTCCCCCTGGGATGTTTCAGGGAGGTTTTGATCATACGCTCAATCCATTGGTAGCGTCCTTTGACAATGGCCGCCACAGCTCCGTCATGGTCATGCACTGCTTTTTCTATGCCGGCCCAGCGGAAGGAGCCCAGGGCTTTTTTCATAGTTTCCTTAATGACATTGTCGCCCTCCAAAAGCTTGAGTGCCACGAAGGTTTTTGGATAATCCAAAGGAACGTATCCCTCAATCCGATTTTCTATATCAACCAGCGCGGCCCGGTGGCTGTCCGTTATTTCCGGCAATTGGGGGTCATAACCATTTTTGCCATGCGCCAGTTGATCAATGGCCCGGGCCAGATTATCCACCCCCTTATTTTTCGTTGCAATCATGGGCACCACCTTAATGCCCAAATTTTTCTCCAGCGCTTCCGGCTTAATCTTATGACCCTCTGCTTCGGCCACATCCAACATATTGAGGGCAATGATGACCGGTGTTTTCAGCGGCAAAACCTCCGATACCAGGTATAGATTTCGCTCCAGTGCCGCGGCGTTTACCACCACTACCACCACATCCGGCTTCTCCCTGATGATAAAGTCGCGGGCAATCACCTCTTCCGAAGAGTTGGCTGTAAGGCTGTAGGTGCCGGGCAGGTCCACTACATTGTAATCATTTCCATTATAATTAAATTTTCCGGTCTTTTTTTCCACGGTCTTGCCCGGCCAGTTGCCCACATGCTGGTTCATGCCGGTCATTGCATTAAAGACCGTCGATTTTCCCACATTGGGCTGTCCGGCCAGCGCCACGGTTACCGGCAATTTCTTCTTACTCACTCTTTTTCCTTTCGACATAAATTCTGCCTGCCTCATAACGACTCAAGGCAATAAATGTATAACGCACATTAATGATAAGCGGACTCTTGGGAAAATTTTGCACTATGGTTACTTTCGCACCCGGGGCAAGTCCCATAGATGCCAGACGGCCTATAATATTCGGTCCGCCATCTATGGTTTCCACCCATGCATGTCCACCTGCGGGGAGTTCGGTCAGGGTTTTTTTCATAATATCTTTCATTTAATGCTTGAATACTTATATTTATCAACGTGTAGTCTGCCACCTGCAGCTATCCTGAAATGACCTATCTTCAGCCCTTGCTTTTTTTACCCTTAGCCGGGTTTTTTTGAACCACCACCGAAGATAGCAGGTCGGTATTGAGCACAACACCATATTTTTCCTTGAGGTGTTTGATCTCCTTTGCCAAAAGATCATCTTGTTTTTGCTTCTTCAATTTTCGCTCAAGTTTCCTCTTGACCTGACTTATGGTTTGAATACGTTTCGGCCTTTTGGTTTCAACCTTGATAATATGATATCCTTCAGAGCCCTTAACCGGATCGCTGATTTCCCCCGTTTTCAAGGTAAATAGAATATCAGGAAATCCATCCGGGATTTTTTCCCTGGTGAGGTAGCCCAAATCCCCGCCTCTCTTTTTGGTGCGGCCATCGTCCGATCTCTCCCCGGCAATCTTATTAAAGTCTGCCCCGTTATCGATCTCATTTTTCAGATCCTTTGCCCTTTCAAGTGCAGCGTTCCACTCATTTTGAGGGGCATCGGTTTTAACCATCACCAGAATATGCCTTGCCTTCACCGCTTCAGGGTTTATGAATTCATCCGGGTGACTGTCATAATAATTTTTAATTTCGTCTTCGGTTATCGTCGGTCCGGATAACATCTCCCTCTGGTAATATTCGCGGGCTAAAATGTTATCAACCGTATCCTGAATTATGTAATTAAGAGGTGTTTCCTTATCAATCCCCTTATCCCTTGCCTCAAGGGAAAAGAGAAATGTTTCAACCATCCGTTCAAGAAATTTCTCTTTTTGTTCCTCCCCGGTCGCCCCCTGGCGGCGGTTGGACGGCAGGGTATTAAATCTTTCCTGAAAACCCGGAACAGTGATAACACGATCCCCCACTCTGGCAAGAATATCCCCTGAGGCCTGCCCTGGTGCGGTCCGGTCCAAAGGTGAAGTCCGGACGGAGTTTTTGTTGAAAGTTGTGCAACCCGTTAACAATAAAGCTAAAAATATAAACAGCCGCCAACCGGTAAACTTTTTTTTCGACATCTATTTTCCTCCCACTTCCCTGAATGCCCGGCTCGCCGTAATTTCACCGAAATCCGGGGAATGATTTTTTTGAATTGTGATAGTCTAAAAGCAAGGTAGGGGCAGGGATCAGGGGATGGACGAGCCATTCATCCCGCAAACGGCATCAACAAAGTGCCCGGTGCCGAATCCAAATGAAGTTTTTTCGATTTTCACATGGAAAACACCTTTCAACTTACCGAAATCAAAACCCTCTTTTACGGCAGGGCCATGGGATTTGCCGGTATTTGATAAGCTACCCACCAGATGCCAGTTTATGGGTTTTTCTCTATCTGTAGTCACGAAAACCTTGGGACTCTTTCCTCCAAAGTGCCAGATAAAAAGATCATGGCCCTCCACATTCCCGAGTCCGTTTTTGCATAAAAAATCAAGGATAATACTCCCCCTTCCGGGTCCCCATCCGGCGAGCCGGCCGTCCGGCGCGCCCAGTGCGTATTCGGGCCGGGATTCCCCGGGGGCCGGCGACTTGGTTTCTCCTATAATCCAGTGCCTGGGAGGCTGTCCATCGGAAGTACGGGAATAACCATCAGCATAAATAAATGTATCGCCGGCCAAAACCGCTCCCCTTAACATAAGTAATATTAATAAAAAAACAAATATTGCTTTCTTCATAAAATTAACCTCCCGGGTATTTCCCTGCTTAAAGCCATATCCTCCGAGCGGGGATTGTTAATAATTTTCATTTATCGATGCTGAATATAAATTT
>DAOWNY010000035.1 GCA_030642325.1 Deltaproteobacteria bacterium | reverse complement strand
CTGCCTCCCGTAGGAGTCTGGACCGTATCTCAATTCCAGTGTGGCTGATCATCCTCTCAGACCAGCTAACCATCGTAGCCTTGGTAAGCCATTACCTTACCAACTAGCTAATGGTACGCAAGCTCATCCTTAAACGAAAATTTCTTAAAGAAACCACCTTTTCTTCTTCAAACATAGGATTAAAGAAGGTTATTGGGTATTAGCCCGCCTTTCGGCAAGTTATCCCTAATTTAAGGGTAGATTACTTACGCGTTACTCACCCGTTCGCCACTTTACTCTTCACCCGAAGGTGAATTTCTCGTTCGACTTGCATGTGTTAAGCACACCACCAGCGTTAGTTCTGAGCCAGGATCAAACTCTCATGTTAAATTGTAAAACTTAATTTGTAATCTTAGAAATGTAACTTGAACCCACAGAACGATACACTTACTATTTAGTTTTCAAAGATCAATCTATTTCTGTCTGTCTGTCTGTATTTCCCTGTTGATCTAATTTTTATACAACAGCCATTAATTTTTGTCAAGGAAAAAAGTATAAAAATTATTTTGGTAATATGTAATCATTTGAACCGAATTAATAGAACCAAAAAGTGAAATGTAAATCTACTAAAATACCTCAAATATGTCAAGAGTTATTTTTAAAAATAATGAGTATGACCGACGAATGGATAGAAAATTGTTCTGATTGGTTGTGAAAAAATTAACTATATCAGGTGGTTGTTAACATATTTGCAGGTTAATAAAAATATCACCTCACCCCAATATTTAATGCTGCAGTGGGTTGGCCCCATTCCATTTTATCTATTGAATCGCAAAATATTAGTTAAATGTAAAGGCTAAAAAAATATTATCCAATATTGATTGTGCCCCCTTTTTTTCAATGTGGCCTAATTTTGTCGAAACAACAAAACATTTCGCAAGCCTGATGAAGCGGTCATACTAAAAAAATATGTAACCGTTCACGGTTTTTTTGAATGAAATGAATTTTATAACGATAAAAAACATGCTTGATATTGATATCAATTCCGGAATTAGTTCTTTTAAATTGTTCAAGACTTCTAAATTTTCAAAAGAAGAACTCGTAATTACGTCTTAATCCTAAGTTTTTACCAATAGTTAACTGCATGCAACCCGTGGACTGTGAACGGATATAAAAATACGTAGTGCAAAATATGATCTACCCGTGGTCCTGAGAAGTTGGGTATTTAGAGTATTTTTCCAACTCAAGCACGGATAAAAAAAGCCTCTTGGGGATATCAGTCTTACCGGTCTGTTTTATCTCTCCCTTATTCCTTCCAGTTTATCATAGATTTCTATGGTTGGTTCCCCTGCTAAAGAGGGCCCGATGGCATCAAAGAGATCCCTGAAATACGGGGTGGAACAGTGACGATCAAAGGCCGCCTTGTCCCGGTATTGTTCATAAAAAAGAAATTCGGTGGGATCATTTTGGGACCTGTGAAGAGTATAAGTTAACGTTCCTTCTTCGTTTTCCACCTTCGAAATCATTTCCTTCAACGCTTTTTCCACTTCCCCTTCCTTGCCGGTCCGGGCTTTTAATTTTGCCACAACAATCATTTTAATCTCCTTTAAAGGTTTATTAATAATTCTTTTGAAAGCTAACCAAAATTAATAAAAAAGTCAAATAATAATGAAAAATGGTGACTATTCAGGTAGAGAAAGACTGGTGGTGAAAAATTGATAGGGAAAAATCGTGCGTGATCACACAAAATTTCGGGCAGTTGAGCCGGCTTGCACTAGGCAGTAAAATTTTTATTATTACTTGACCATTTTCTTCCCTCAATCTAAAATTAAAAAGATATGTAACCGTTCACGGTTTTTTCAATGAAACGAATTTTATAACGATGCAATAAACATGTTTGGTATGCATTCCAATTCAGGAATTAGGGCTCGTAGTTCAATTGTTCAAGCTTCTAAGTCTTCAAAAAAAAGAACTCATACTACACCTTAATCCTAAGTTTTTACCAATACCTAAGTTGAGCGATCAGATGTCAGCTCAAAAGCGTTTAGCTTTGAAAAACCGAGATATTACGGCAGCTTGAAATAACACCCAATGGGTAAAAATTTGTAATAGCACAACATCCTGTGCTCATTTTGGCTAATAGCTAACTGCTAAAGGCTAACTGCTCAATTCAGGAAAAAAGTTAACTGCGAAAGCCGTGAACTGTGAACGGATATAAAAATACGTAGTTTTTTGGCAGCTTGGTCAGTTACGCTTGAACTGCCGGGCGAAAGAGAATGTATTTTTATCAAGAGTTGTTTAGTTGGCTTGGTTATATTCACTTCAAAAAAAAGTGATGGAATGGAAGACAGAGGAGGCTTTTAGATGAAACACAATACCCATATTTATCTGGCTGTAAAGGCAATCGAGTTAATCAGGCAGAGTGTGGATAACATGACGGATAATAAGAATAATTACCTTAAGGGATCTGCGAAAGCCAAAGAGCGAAGGGAAGCCTTGAAATGTCAGCGAACTCTCCAATACTATCGGGATTTGATCGAGGAAGCCAGTTGGGCTCCCGATGATGTGCTGAGGGATAACGACCCTTATCATATATTTAAACTCTTTACGGATGCAGAGTTTCCGGACCATAACCTTATAAACAAACCTAAATTTGAAAAGGGAGGGATAACTTATTACAAGTATGCCGGCGGCCTTCCCCACCGGATAGACCATATGGCCCAGGAGATCATCGATATGTCCAAACTCCGGGACCGCAACGACCAGTTTGAGCTCAAACAGATCATGTATAAGTATATGCTGATCAGCCACTATATGGTTGATGCCCATGTGCCCATGCATTGTGATCTCAGAGATGATCCGCCGCAGAAAAGGCGGGATAATGAACCAAGCAGACGTAAGGGACTCAATAAACCAAAGGGGAAATATATGAAATCAAGCGCTCACAATAGTCTGGAAACTTTGTGGGACCAGGCGGTAAATCCGGTAGCAATCGAAGAGGAAATAATACAAAGGACCTGGGTAAAGGAGAAGATTAAGGAGACGAAACTTTCCGGAAGCATTAGGTTCGGACTCAAGGATTGCGAAAAAGATCAAATCATTAAAACTTCCATCATTCCGAAAAACGGACTCATGGAGTTTATGATAGATGTGTGTATTACAAGCAAAAAACGGGGTCAGATACTTTTCCCCCTTGAAGATCCCAAACAGCGAAACGCTACCGTTCTGCCCGAGGTTACGAGAGACATATTTGCGGATTGCATCGGGAACCTTATCTCAGTTTGGAGGTATATATGGGCTGGTTGTCAAAAATAGTCCGGCAAACAAAACCATATCAATTTTTTGAATTGATATGGTTTGCTAACTTTTTTTAAGGATTTTTTCTGTTTAAAGATTAAGATGAATTCAAAGGTGCAACCATTTTTTGATCAGGGGAACTACACTGTTTTCCCACCGGCTGGTGATGCGAATGTTGATAAACTGTTTGAATAAGGCATCAATGAGGTTAAAAGACTTTTCGTAAAGGAATGCCTTTTCTATTACAACTCCTTCAATATCTTCTTTTGATTCCGCGGAGCCTGTTGCCGGAAGGTGAATACCGGTTATGTTGAGGCTCTCTCCCTTGATGGTGAATCGCCACTGATAATCGTCGGAATAGTAAGTAAGATTGAGTTCGGTTACCACCGCACCTTTTCTCAAAGCGAGCTTAGCCTCTTCCAGGTCGGCATCATCACCTTTGATGGTGACGGTCTCCGCCTCATTATTATCCAGTTTGTTTTTAAGGATAATGAGATCCCCCACTGCAAGGGAGGCTGGTTCCTCCTCTAAACTACCTATTATGTCCTGATTTTGTTCGACGATGAACCATAGCCAGGTAAGAAACTCATACCCTAAAAATTTGTATCGGTTGTACGCTACAGCGAGGTCTAGCATTAGTTACTCCATAAATTTAGTAGGAGATAGTTTTAAAAGCGTATCCCGTTCGGCCTGGGAAAGATTTACCGCAAGATCAGCGGTGGTATAGGGAAAAAGCCTGACCAGGATCAGTTTAAAGGAATTGGAAAAGAGGATTTCCAGTTCTTCGTTGGCAGCCCTCATATTCGAAAAAAACCAGAGAGTAGATTTTTCGTAGTTCCATATCAGATCATAAACATAAGGGGTGGCGGGAATGCGAGAGCTGAGAAAATTGATCACCTCGTCTTTGACGGATTTTTTTTCCTCTCTGGACAAATATTGCCGACCGGATTTTGCAAGCAATTTTGCCTCTTCCAGGGTATAATATTTTTTAATCAGTTTGGAGGGGATAGCCTTTTTGTCTATCCGCATGGAAAAAACCAGATAGGTGCCGATGGAAAAGGCATGACCTTCAAAATTAGGGTTAAAAGGGTTATCAAAGGATGTCCATCCTACAATTTTTTCCGAAATATCATCATCAACTTCTTTGAATGTATATCTTTTGAGGCCATATTCAACAGACTCCAATACCGATTTTTCAAATTTTCCCTCAACCTGGTAGCGGGTCACAGATGAGGTAGATGATAGTAAACCCATGATCAGTATGCCCTCAGATATTTTCCTTCTGGAAAATAAATATAAAAAAATTATCGTTTAGTCAGGTGGTCGTCAATCATGAATAACCCACATGACAATCAAACTTAAATCTTTGCCGATAAAAGGTGTAAAGCTCATTATGCCTTTTAAGCATGCTCCACAAAGATTTTTTATAGCCTGTTTTTTAAAATTTTACAAGAAGTTTTTCAGTTTTTAAAAAATTTATCCAGCCAAATGACATAATGCTTAACAATTATAATAAATTTATCTTGATTTCTTCCCCGTATTATCTTAGTTTTTAAAGGATCTCGACACACATTCAACGGCAACCATAGTTTCAAAGTAACTATTCAAGCAAGATAGACTTAAAAGTAAAAGGCTAAGGGCTGAAGGCTGGGCACTAAACACCTGAGCAGTTACATTTCAAAAAGATAAATTATTACTTTTTAAGGAGGCTAACCGATGGATGACAATATCAAACGAGCAGCAGAAGACATAGTGGAGGCTGGAAATAAAAAAGTAGTTGCTCTCACCGGCGCAGGGATGTCGGTGGATAGTGGAATTCCTCCCTTTCGCGGCAAGGGGGGGCTGTGGGAAGAATTTGATCCTGAAGTTTATGCTCACATAGTTACTTTTAAGCAAGATCCGGCCAAATCGTGGAAAATGCTTAAAGACCTGATCGGTCTGATTACTCGGGCAGAACCCAATGCCGGTCATTTTGGATTGGCCGAACTGGAAAAGATAGGATTTTTAAGTTGCATCATTACCCAGAATATAGATGGTCTTCACCAGCGAGCGGGAAGTCGTGAGGTAATAGAGTTTCATGGAAACAACCGTTGGCTCGTCTGCCTGGACTGTGAGAAGCGTTATGAAGTTTCGGAGGTGTTTCCACTAAAAGAGGTTCCTCCCATCTGTGACAAATGCGGGGGTAATAAATTAAAGCCCGATGCTGTCTTCTTTGGGGAGATGATTCCTCCGGAAAACCTTTCTCGATCTAATCGGGAAGCAGTTAATTGTAAGCTTATGCTGGCTGTCGGTACCTCTGCCGTTGTTTATCCTGCCGCCGGTATGCCGGAGATAGCGAAACGAAACGGAGCAAAGATAATCGAGATAAATCCCGAGAAAACCCCCCTTACATCCTCGATTTCCGATTATATTATTGAAGGATCTGCCGGCGAGATTATGCCTGAGATCGTAAAAGGGGTGCGACAATTATCTAAGCAAAAGATTAATTAAGGTTATCCTCTCAACTGCAAATTCATAAGGAGCATGCGCTTTAGAGCGAATTTTCTAAATTGGTAAAAAAATATTTTTATACAAAATAACTTCTTCTGAAAAATTGGGGCAAAGGAGATTATTATGCCCATTTACGAATATCGTTGCAATCAATGCCTAAAAAAGTTTGATCAATTGATACTGAACCCCAAAGAGAACCCTCAGGTTATTTGCCGGAAATGCGGCGGTAAGAATCTGACCAGGCTTCTTTCCAGCTTCGCGTATCACCGTTCGGAAGAAGACCGAATGGCAGAATTTGACACCAGTAAACCTGCGGGGGATGAATTTTATAAGGATTCCAGGAACATTGGTTTACATGCAAAAAAAAGGGCCAAAGAGCTGGGCATTGATTTGGGATCACAGTTCGATGAAACAGTGGAAAAAGCTCGTTCTGTCAGCAATTTGGATGATATTAAGAAAATATCCGAAGTTTAATATACACCCGAACCTTTCTAAGCTTAGCAGTTACATTCATTGAATAAAAACTGAGAACCGTGAACGGTTATGTATTTTTTTCTGTAGTTTCAAAAGGTGCATGAAGGGAGGGGGGAAACGATTTGAGCACGGTTGATTTTTGGGAGGCAAGGAGATGATAACAATCAAGTTCGGCAGACACCAGGAGGGATTGAAAGGGACGGAGGGATTCTTTTATCCCCTTTGCCTCGATTAAAACTTCCCCTTCCAGACAAATAAGAATATGAAAACTATCTCCCATGACCTGCTCAATCTTTTTTTCTGCCTCCAAATCCAATTTCTCTACCTGAAAGGAGTGGGTTTCCAGCAGGATCACCTTCCCATCTCGTTTCTGAGGAATTCTTTGAAAATTCCCCTTATCAGTTTTCATAAAATTGAGAACACGGAGGGATTTGTCCAAATGCAGTTCCCGCTCGGGAAACCTGTTCCAATCCCATACCCGGTAGGTAATGTCTGAGGTTTGTTGGATCTCGGCCAGTACTATCCCACTCCCCAGGGCATGAATTGTCCCCGGGGAAACGTAAAAAATATCCCCGGGGGATACCGAAATTGCATTTAAGTATTTGTCGGCAATATCTATCTCGGGATCAAGCAGGTCTTGTTTAAATTGATCTTGATCCACATTAACTTTAAAGCCCAGATGGATTTTTGCCCCCTCCTCTGCCTTGAGGATGAACCATGCCTCCTCTTTTCCCCGATCCTTTTCGCAAAGTTCCCTTGCCTGCTTGTCGCTGGGGTGCACCTGAACGGAAAGGTTCTCTTTTGCTTCAAGAAATTTAATGAAATAGGGGGGCTCCCCCCGGCAGTCCTGATAACTACTACCCAGGATCGGCTCTCCTTTGATCGCAATAATATGGGTAAGGGGAAGGATAATATCTTTTGCTAACAGGATCTTAGATGGATGAAGAGAGTGTGTGGAACATTCCCATGACTCTCCGATATTTCTTCCGGAAGGGGTAAGCTCCTTTAGTGCCTCCAACCTGTTGCCACCCCACACCGTCTCCACCAGATTATCCGGGAGAGGTTTGAAAAAATACATTCTTTTCAGCTCCGGTATGATCGCCATCCGTTGTCGGTAATAACCATTCCAACATTCTCTCTCCCGATAGACTGCGGCCATCTCCCCGGCCCACAAAATCCGGTGAAGGTCCTGATAGGAATAAAAATTTTTTCCGATCCTTGCTTGCCAATCCTGTTTTCCGTCCCGGTTTAGGGTGGTTTTCACTCTCACCCTCCCTTTTTGAGGAATGAAACAGTCAGCTACTACCCCATCTTTTTCCAGAGACAACCCCTCCAGTTCAAGGGAGTTATAAACTAATCCACGGCAAGCGTGAAGCCGGGGAACCTTACTGTCGATTATAGCCGTATCCTTTATGTCCAGTTCCTCCCCTCTGACCATCATCAGAAAACTGTTTTCAATAGTTCCCTTCACCCGGCAATCCAAGAGGATACTATTTTTTACTTGCAGACCTTCTTTTTCTATATCCTTAATATCGTTTTCGGCTATTCCAAAAAAATGTCTCATCAATTTGGCTTCCGAAGAGTTTTGAAGCAGCTTCATCAAATTTTGATAATAGAGTTTAAGCCGGCCATAATCCCACCAAAAAGTCCCTTCCCCCAAATCCTTATCTCCCAGCAAATTTGACTTTAGATATTTTTTGAGAAACCTGCGCCTGAATTGATCGGTCCTCTCCCAAAGAATCGAATCCCCTCCTTTTGCAGTAAACTCAGCCTTGGTAGAAGTAATGGGCATCCATAAGTGGGGATCAGTATCCAACTTACCTTCCTTGCGGGCTATCTCTTCTGAATATTCCTCTCTTAGTGCCGTCAGAAAAGGAAGGGAGATGGAAAAGGAGCCGAGACTTTTTCCCAACTCAATATTCCCGGCAGAATTTTCCTTAATTAATCCTTTTGCAATCATTTCTCTTAAATTTTTCCACCCTTGTTTTTCCCTCTGCAAAACTCCGGATTTCCCGGGAATGATCAGCCCGTAAGATTGCCACTCTTTTTCCCATTCTTTTTCATCGGTGGGGATTAAGCTTCTTATGTCAAAAATTTCTGCATGGTGGGTTCCTTCAAAATCCACTTTTTTAGCAGGAATGAAGATCTGATCACCCCAGAATACACAAAGTCTGCCCCTTCTCGAATCGGCAAAGATACCGGTTTGAAAAATTACTCCTTCCAAAAGAGTAATGGATCGGGAATGACCGGCCTCTTCTATTATACGAGGAAGCTTTACTGCTGATTTGTTGGCCCCTTCCGCCAGGGGAAGAGGCGCAAGTCGGGTTCCCATCCCGGCGGTATGATAAATGGCCGCGGAGCCCCCCTTTTTAAGAATATCCATCAATCCATCGACCTTGCCAATGGCATAAAGGGACCCCAGCAGTTGACCCGCCCCGCCCGCCCAATCCTCTGTCACTGAGTAAATTTTTGCCTTTTTTCCGACAATTTTGCCTCGTGATCCTTCTAAGCATTGCTTCCAGAACCGGCTTTGAGAAGAAGTAGAAGATACCACTATCACGGCATCAAACCCCTTGTCCTTTTCTACGGTTTCATACATCAACTCAATATTATGTCGAAACATTTTTCTCCTTTTAATCGTTTATAGCCTTTGCATGAGGTAAATATAAACCGGTAACGGAGATATCCTCTTCACTTCTTTAAAATTTTTTAGTACCTGTCTTTTGTCGGACAAATCGATCAAAGGGGAAAGATAAACAGTGCCCTTTCCCTTCCGGGAGCCGTTTTCGCAAAGCAGATCTTTAAGCATTTCCAGATGCTTGCGGGATAAATCCCTTCCTAAAATAAAATTACTGGTAATATCGATTCTCGCATAATTGTCATTGACGTATTGTGCTTTCTTGAAGGATTCCTTCACTTCATATGCTGTAAGCGGTTTTCCTAATTTGTCCAGAGTTTGTTGATCGGGAGATTCCAGCCCAACATTGATATAAAAATTATAGGGCAAAGAATTGAGGGTTTCAAAAAATCGTTCCTTAACCTTTAGCAATGATTTTGCTGATGCAAAAAAAAAGATATTGGGGTCCCCCCGAAAATAAGAACCATGCAGTTTTAATACCTTATCTGCAATCTGAATGGTTTTGATTAATATCGTTTCCCCTGCCGCCAGGGCATTATTTTGTCCTAACACCAGAGAATTATAGTTAATAAGGTCTTCCCGGTACAAATCCCGCAGGGCATATACCTGCCTCTCAATTTCTTGTTGGCTTCTGACCTTGAAGCTTCCTTTGGTCTTAAACCGGCAAAAATCGCAATTCCAACCACATCCGTCCACAACCATCAGGGGAATAACTTCATAGTCCACATCAATGGTATCCGGAGGAAGTACCGGCAAGCTACCCCCTATAATATTATGCAGGGCAGTGGCCTCCCGGGCGAGAGCCTCCCTGCCCCGGGCAGCTACTTTAGCTAAAAACTTTTTTGGTCTCTCATCTTTTACAGCTGAAGAAAGCTCTCCGGATCTTATTACCAGTTTATCAAACTCCATAAGGGCTTTTTTTACATGGGAGTTTTCCAGGGGCCTTTCTTTAAATACTGCACATTCGTATATCCCGGTATAGGGCACATAATAGTTTTTAATCAGATCATAACTGAATTCGTAACCGAAGCTCCCATAATATATATAATCATTGGAATCATTTCTCTTCAGTAATTCCAATGGGTTGGGCCAGACAGACAGGTTTCCCTTTATTCTTTTAAGGTTGCCCCGCAGATTAAAATCAAATTCATAGCCTCTCCATTTAATTTTTACCGGTATTCCGTACCAGATCGGGAAACTGAATTTCTTCCAGTCATTTCTGCCGGCAAAATCAAATATGATTTCCAAATCATTAACAAAATAGGATTCCATGTCTACATCTAACACATATTTGTAACCGTTTGCGGTTGCCGGTTTACCGTTTACGGTTTTTCAATGAAATGAATTTTATAACGATAAAAAACATGTTTAATATGGACACCAATTCCGGAATTGGTGTCCATAGTTCTTTTAAATTGTTGAAGGCTTCCAGATCTTCAAAAAAAGAATTCATAGTTACATCTTAAATCCTAAGTTTTTACCAATATTTAACCAATGTCATTAACTTAAGAGTTTATCATGTGTCTTTCCTGTAAAAACGGGAATCCGAAAATCTCAAAGTCGCCGGGATTACCGGATTCCGCCTGCGCGGGAATGACGGCAAAAAATTATACTTAAAAAAATATTTTTAAGTTAATGATATTGAACATGATCGGACATACATCGCATAGTTTTGTATTGCGTGTCAAGAGACATTAATCCCATCAATGCCTTGCCATATTTAGTATCCTAACTTCTCGTATATTACTTACTACACCGGCTCCGGTATCATCAAAAAGGCAATAGCTTTTATTTCATGCCTTCCCATGGCATATTCATCCCATATCCATCGGTAGGGTGCTTCGGTATCGGTATTTTTCAAGACATCATATATATAAAATTCTACTTTATCTATTTCGGAATCAGAGTCTGCATTAACTGCGACAGTCATTTCTCCAAAAATCAGGGCGGTTCTTTTTATCTGCATTATCGCCTGATCTCGTAAGTAAAGATATCCGTTTTGGGGGCTCTCAATATTTACTGTAAACTCACCGCTGATCACAACTACTGAGTAAATCACAAGCTCGGGAATGGTTAGCTCCACATAACCCCCTTGGATAACGGGGGTAAGGGTCACCTTATTTGCGAAATCAGGGCTCACCACATAGACCTGTCTTACTTTGAAATTCGGTTCTTTGATGCGGATAAATATTTTCTTCCCAGCGGGAAAGTTGCGGCTATATCTTCCGCTGCAGAGGCATCCAGGAGAATGACCGCAGGGGCATTAGTTGCTGCCCCGGCCAATCTTTCCCAGGCAAGCCATTTGTTCCTGGGGAAGGGGATATTTCTTTCGTATTCAAGGGCGGTATATGTATTTTCAAAAGTGAAGAAGTCAATGAGATCGCTAAATTGCAATCCTTTCGCCCAATATCCTCCGGGTCTGTTACTG
>DAOWNY010000022.1 GCA_030642325.1 Deltaproteobacteria bacterium | reverse complement strand
AATTTTTCCTGGTCCCGCCCAAATAGTTTTTCAGCGGAAGGATTGGCAATTTCAATCCGGGCATCCATCCCGATGGAAATTATTGCCTCGGTGGTCTGTTCAATGAGACCGATTTTTTCCTCCTGAACCAGCCGGACTTTTTCTTCCGCTTTTTTTAGATCGGAGATGTCTTGAATGATAGCAAGGACCCCCATCAATTTTTCATCTTCATCCTTGAGGGGAGTTGCCTTCAAATAAGCAAGAAAGGTGTCCCCGCTTTTCTTTCTGAATTCAAATTCCCCTTCGTATCTACCCTTTTCCGGCACCTCCTTTAACAATTTTTTCAATTGTCCTGATTCTGCTATCTTTTCCGGACACATCTGTGAGATGTTCATCTTATCAACCACTTCTGTCCCGAAATAGCCCATTATCAGCTCAGCCTCCTTATTCCAGGAGGTGATCTTCCCATCCAGGTCGGAAGTACTGATATAGAATCCGGTCGCAGAATTGATGATGGCATTGAGATGGTTGGTGGTGCGAATGTTCTCGGCTTCGGCCCGTTTAAGCTCACTTATGTCCGTCCCCTCGGCGATGAGATATTCCACTTGATTTTGCCCGTTAATGAGGGGGGTCAGGCTTAGCTGCATATGCTGGAACCTGTTTTTTACTCTTACCAGGGTATCGTACCTGACAACCTTCTTCCCATGAATTGCCTTTGAAATTGCCGTTTTTAAGCGGTGCTGCACTTCCGGGTCATATGAAAACCAGAAGGCATCGGTAAAGAGATGACCTATAATTTGTTCAGGTTCAAGGCCTGTGGCTTTGATTGCCGTTCTGTTAGCAATGACCACTCTTCCATTCCGATCAAGCCTGCCGCTAAAATTTGCCAGATGATCCATATAATGCTGCAGCTCATTTTTACTTTCCTCTATCCTCTGCTCGGCCTCTTTCCGGCTGGTGATGTCCTGACCTTCGGCCACCACATACTTGCCCTTTCCATTATTTCCAGAAACGGGATGAAGCTTGAAATTTATCCAGATCCGCTTGCCGCCGGCTTTCTGGGGCTCAAGCTCTCGGGTGATTGTCTCACCGGCAACGCACCTTAGAAAATTTTTTTTAATCGTTTTTTGCAAATCCTCGGAATAAGCCCACCAATAGATATCCCAAAACATCTTTCCCATCACGTCTTCCGGCTTGAGACCTGCGATATCTAGGGCGGTATTATTTACAAACAGGACTTTTCCGCCAGGATCCATCACCGCCACAAAGGTAAGCATGTCGTTTAAGGTACCGGAAAAAAACTTTTCCCGCTCCAGCGACACTTCTCTGATCTGCTTTTGTTCCCTTAAATTCCCGTCAATGGTCGCCGCCATCTCTTCTGCGATGAACGCCCGGCAACTCTCTATTTCCAAAAATCTTTTTGTAATTTTTCTCTCGTTCTCGTCACCGGCGATACCAAGGATTTTTTCCATGAATTTGCCCCCATCACTTTTATGCAACTAACCACCTTTAATTGGTTTATCTTTTAAAAAGACTTGCTTGATTATCCCGACCAACTCATGATTTTCAAAGGGCTTATAAAGGATATTATCAATTCCTGCATCCCGAAGGGACAATACGCGTGGATCATTTTTGCCGAGTCCGGTCATCACGATAATTTTGGTACCGGCATAACGCTCGGTGTTACGAATATAATGGATGAACTGGAAACCATCCATGCGCGGCATCATAATGTCTGTAATTACCAGATGGGGCAAAAAACTGCCCAGCTTGGCACTGCCGTCGATACCATCTTCGGCGGTGCTTACTTTGGCGGAAAGCATTTCTCTTCTGAGGACACGGAGAATGGAGTTGCGTATATTTTTTTCATCCTCTACTAAAAGAATTCGCTTTTCGCCGGTATTTTCCATCGGTTTGGCCCATTTCCCGATCACCCCCTGGATAACTTCTTTCTTGAAAGGCTTGGAGATGTAATCATCCATTCCTGCCGCAAGGTACTTTTCCCGATCCCCCCTCATGGCATTGGCGGTAAGGGCAATAATTGGTATTCGGTTGTCCGGTTTTATGGTTGATTCCCCTCCGGCAAGCGATCTTTCCTTCTCCCATTTTCTAATGGCTCCCGTTGCCTCAATGCCGTCCATATTAGGCATCTGGATGTCCATGAGGACGACATGGTAATGAACCCTCCCCTCCTCTATCAATTCCAGGGCCTTTGACCCATCCGGAGCGATGGTAACCTGATAACCCATCCGTTTGAGGATTTTTTCTCCCAATTTCTGGTTGACCGGGTTGTCTTCTGCATAAAGGATATTCACATCCCGGGAAATAATCTCTTTAACCTGGGGATTGGTCACGATTCCGGTTGGTCCCCCGTCTTTCATTCCCAAAACCGTCCTGATTAGATCAATCAAAACCTGACGGCGAACCGGCTTGACCAGAAAACCGGCAAAACCGGATTTTTGACTCTCATGTGCAGCGCCGGAAACCAATTTGGAGGATAAAGCGATCATTTTTGTCTTTTGACCGGTAATTTCTGATATCCCGGCTGCCAGCTCATATCCTGACATAGCGGGCATCACAATATCGATGATGGCGATGTCAGGAAACTCTTTCGCAACTGAATCCCCCCCGGGGGATTCTATTGTCTTATCTTTTTTTAATGGATCATCAGGAATTAAATCTTTTTTGGATGCCCGTCCCCTCAGGTAATCCAATGTCTCCTCTCCGCTTTTTTTAAGGATGGGTACCATCCCCACCCGTTTCACCATCTCCTCGGTAATCTTCAGGGCGGTTTCATTATCGTCCACAATGAGAATCTGCCTGTCATTGAGCTCGCTGGTATCCACGAGATGGAGTGAGTCAAATGAGGGCTGCCCTGTTTTGAACCATGCGTTAAAATAAAAAGTGCTCCCCTTGTTAAGTTCGCTTCGAACCCCCATATCGCCCCCCATCAATTGGGCCAGTTTCTTTGATATGGTCAGTCCCAGACCAGTTCCCCCGTATTTTCTGGTGGTGCTGCCGTCCACTTGTGAAAAGGATTCAAAGATGCTCTCAATTTTATCTTCCGGAATCCCTATCCCGGTATCTCTTACCAAAAACAGCAGTTCAACCGTCCCTTCCTCTTTTGATTCCGATTTAACTTTTTGCACTTCAAGAACAATCTCTCCCTCTTCGATAAATTTCTTGGCATTTCCCATTAAATTAGTAATAATCTGCCTTAAGCGGGTGGGATCACCCACCAGGGCAATGGGAACCTCATCCACCCGACAATTAATCTCCACCGGTTTTCCCCCCAGGTTGCTCCTGATCAATTCTCCGATATCCAGGATGAGGTTTTCCAGATTAAAGGGAATCATTTCAAGCACTATCTTGTTGCTTTCAACTTTCGAAAGATCCAGGATATCATTAATGAGCTCCAGAAGATTCTCACCGCTTTTTTTGATGGTCTCCACCGACTCCCGCTGTTCTGCGGTCAGCTCTTCTTCCAAAAGAAGCTCGGAAAAACCCAGTATTCCGTTCATGGGGGTCCTGATTTCGTGGCTCATGTTAGCCAAAAAATCGCTCTTGGTCTGATTGGCGTTCTCGGCTTCCTGTCTTGCCAGCTCCAGTTCCCGGTTTTTATCGGTAATCTCTTTTTGTAATATTTTAATCCTCAGATTAGCCTTTACCTTGGCCAGCAATTCCTCTTCACCGAAAGATTTGTCAATGTAATCATCCGCGCCGATCCTTAAACCTTCTATCTTTTTTTCCACACTCTTATCGTCAGTAAGAATCATAAAAAATACGGAGTTTAATCCCGGACGGGATTTAATCGCCCGGCATAATTGAATACCATCCATTTCCGGCATATTCAGGTCGGAGATGATCAGGTCAGGCACATTTTCTTCGGCCTTCTTCAACCCCTCCCTGCCGTCAAAAGCGATGGAGACCGAATAACCCTCATCCTTAAGAAGGGTTGCCATCATCTCCCTTACCAGTTCACTGTCATCAACAATTAAAATAGTGTTGTCTTTTGAACCAACCATCTTTATCCCCCAGCCAAACTTGAACATCAAAAAATAAACAGGGGTAGTCCCTTTACTTCAACGATCCGGATGCAGTTATCCCTGTTTATTGAGCTGATACTTCTACCCTTCAATCCTGAATCAGCCTCTCCACAGCTTCCAGGAGGCTTCCCTGATCAAAGGTGCTTTTTGCAAGGTAGGCATCCGCCCCGGCCAAAAACCCCGCTTCTTTGTCCTGATCGCTTCCCAGAGATGTCACGATGATAACCGGGGTTTTTCTGAGTTTCTCATCCTCCTTTATTCTTCTGGTCAATTCCAGCCCGTTGAGCCCGGGCATTTCCAAATCGGTAATTATTAAATCATGAAATCCCCCTATCATCAGGGAAAGGCCTTCCCGACCATTGTCGGCAATCTTAACCTCGTAACCGGCCGCCTCCAGTATATTCTTTTCCATCTCGCCGGTGATTTTGGAATCTTCCACTACCAGTATCTTCCTCCGGTCCGCCTGCCCCCTTTCCCAATCCCCGGGTTTATCATCAAAATCCATTGCACGGTTTCCGGCAGAATTAAAAAGGTCAGGGGTGTGAAGAACCGGCAACAGTTCTCCACTAGGCAGGGTGGTAACCCCGGAAATGTTCCTTACCTTCCCCAGCTGTCTTCCCAAATTCTTGATCATCACCTCCTGCTCGACGACAAAACCGTCGACGACAAAACCTATATGCTTATTCTGATGGGTCATGATCACTATTCGAACCCGATCGTTTTGCCAGTCTTTCAAGGGATCAACCCCCAGAAGGACCCCGAGAGAAATCAGGGGAATTATTCTATTTTCATGGAGAAATTTGGATCCCTCTCCGCCAACTATCATTTCATCGCTGGGGATTTCCACGCACCTGTCTATGTCTTTGGAAGGGATGGCATAGGTTTCATCTCCTGTCTGAACCAGAAGACATTTTATAAGCGCCAGGGTAAGGGGGGATTTAACCGTAAAGGTGGTCCCAAGTCCAATTTCCGATCTGATTAGGAGCTCACCCTTAAGTTCTTCAATATTTCTCTTCACCACATCAAGCCCCACCCCCCGTCCGGAAATGTCGGTAACAACGCTGCTGGTGCTGAAACCGGAGTGAAAAATGAGATAACGGGATTCTTCATCATCCAATGCTGATGCCTCTTTCCGGCTGATAATCTTCTTTTTGACCGCCAATTCCTTAATTCGGCGGGGATCAATCCCTCTCCCGTCATCGCAAAGATCAATGCAGACTGATCCTCCTTGATGACAGGCATTTAAGGTTATCATCCCTTCTTCCGGCTTCCCTTTTTCAGTTCGCTCATCTTTTTTCTCTATGCCGTGATCAATGGCATTTCTTGTCAAGTGAAGCAGGATTTCATTCAATTTTTCGAGCATTTGTCGATCGATTTCAGTCTCCCCCCCCCTGATCTCCAGTCTTATCTTTTTTCCCATTTCCCTTGCCATGTCTCTTATACTTCTTCCGAATTGATCAAACATGTCGGTCAAGGGATGGAGGCGAAGCGAAAGCAGGTCTTCCTTCAATCGGGAGGCAACCGTCTCAAGGTTACAGGCGATGGTTTTTTCTGTTTCAAAAAAAGCAGTGTAGTCCTCCTTGAATCTCGTGGTCTCCTGATGGTATTTCTTAAATCGTTCTGGGAAGTCATCGGAAATTATCCCGGCCAGCTCTTTTTTATGTCCCTCTACCCCCTCCATCATAATACCCCATTCATGTTTCATGGCCCTCAACCGCTGCAATAATCTTCTATGATCCTTCAATATCTCTTTTTGTTTAATCTGACTGATGATGATCTGACCAATGAAGTTACTGAGGAGTTCCAGTTTATCGAAACTGACCCGAACACTTTCTTCCCACTTAAGGGATAAGGGTTGCCCTGATTGCTCCTTTTTAGCAGGAACCCCTTTTGGTTCGGCAGCGACATCTTTGCCGGACTCACGGGGAATCTTCTGCCCGGATGCCGGCACTCCTGTAATGGCGGCCTCGATATCAAAAAAAATCTTTTCCAGTTCTATCTGATCTTCTTTTCCCTCAACGCTTAGATCCATGAGCCTGCCCACCATATCCAGACTCTTAAAGACCAGATCTCCCATATCATTGCTGAATAAATTCTCTCCCTCCTTAATGGAACCTGTTAGATCCTCCAGGCGGTGAATCAGGGTTTTCATCTTCTCAAAACCGATCATCTTTGCTTCACCCTTAAAGGAATGCATCTCCCTCTTGATGTCTTCCACTATTTGTCCCCGGGAAGGATCCTTCTCCAGATCCAAAAAAAGGGTATTCAATTTTCGCAGCCGGATCTCGGCGATCTCTTTAAATTTGTCGTAAAACCTGCTTTTATCCATCAGCCTCTTCATCCCCGTTCAGTTTAAATTGACCGATGGACTCGTCGAGGGTCTTGGAAATTTTTGCCAGAAAGACCAACGATTTTGTTATTCGGGTATTCTCTTCGGCACCCTGCTTAACCCCTTCTGCGATACTGCTTACCGACTGGAAAACATCCTGTGTGGCCATGTCCTGGTGCCTGATCGATTCGCCGATCTGCTCGGCGGTCCCGGTTGCTTCCCTGGTGGCCTTGTTGATATCCTCCAGCATCGCCTTGGCATCAATCGCCAGGTTTACCCCTTTTTCTATCCTTTTGGTCTCTTCTTCAGTGGCTATAACCGCTCCGTTAACCGCATTTTGAATCTCAAGCACAATATCCTTGATCTCTTTTGTGGATTCGGCGGTATTCTCGGCCAGTCTTCTGATCTCCTCCGCCACGATAGAAAATCCCTTGCCTGCCTCCCCTGCCTTAGTGGCCTCGATGGAGGCATTGAGGGCGAGCAAATTAGTCTGGCTGGTCACATCCTTGATGATCTCCACAATATCACCGATCGCCCGAGACTTTTCACCCAGGCTGAGGATCTTGCTTGACGTCAGGCGGGCGCTTTTCTTAATCTCCTCCATCCCACCCAGCGAATTCTCCATTACCTCATTGGCCTTGATGGAACTGCCCAGGGTATTTTGGGAAGAGCCTACCACCAGGGCCACATTCTTTGCCATCTCTTTTGATGAGTCTGCAATCTGCCGCATGGTGGAGCTTATTCCATGGATTGATGATGCCTGCTGGGTGGCTGCCGCCGATTGGGTGGTTGCCGACGCCTCGATTTCGGATGATGACTTCCTGATGATCTCGATGCTCCCCTTAATCTTTTTTATCAATTTGGCCACCTCGTCAATGGTGGCATTGTATGCCTTTGCCATTAACCCCAGTTCATCCCCGGATAATATGTTCATTCTTTCCCTTAAATTTCCCTCTGCAAGTTTTTCAAAAATATTCAAAATATTTTTGGTCAATTTATTTAGATAGCAGGAAAAAACCAGGCTCGCGGGCAGCATAATAAAAATCAGACAGGCCAGGGATACCAGAATTAAAATCTCTATCATCTGGAGGGTATTTTTCCGGAATATCTCCTTGGAATATAGACTTACAATAGACCCGATCTTTTTTCCGCTACTGTAAAGGGGTAAAACTCCCTCAAAAAATTCTTCGCCTCCGTGAACCGAATCTGCAATCACCGGTTCCCCCATTGCCGGCGATTTATCATCAATTCGCTTTATCAATTTTTCTGCGAGATGGGGATCCATGGTTTTATATCCCTTTTCCGTGCCGATTGCGAATTGATCGTCCACTAACAGGTTAACCCGGGTCCCCGTTAAGACGTCAAGTCTCGCAATGAACAAATGGTCGATCACCCTGGTCATCATGATAAATCCCACCTGTTCCGTATTAACGACTACTCCACCATTCTCAATTACCTCCTGACCGGATAAGATGGGTACCAGCGAAACCATTTCGATTTGTTGATCCATCGTTCTTAAACCAGCCGATTCCCCGGCGGGAATTACACCTTTGTAATGCATCTCAACCCCCTCCAGGTGATCAACCGGCTGCCAGCCGTCTTCAGGGATCTCCGCCCCCCTCTTAACTTTCGTCATCTTATAGCCAAGACGACCGGGCATCTTATAGACATGTCCCGCTGTAACTTCATCCTCTCCGAAAATAAAAAAGCAGAAGAGATCCCCGTCCTTATCGTACAGGGCCAACTGCGATAAATCCTGCATCAAAACTGTATCAAACAGCGCCCGCGATGATTCTCTGATCATATGTTCCATCATGTTATCGGCGTCGCCGCTCGATTTTGATTCGGAAAAAAACCGAATCTCATTCCCAATCCATTCCAGGCCGGCAATTCGCCTGTCATGTTCCAATAATGCTGCCTGCCGGTTTTTGATGTAGTCCCCTATAATGATAAACGACTGCTGTAAATACCGGATGGCCCCCTCCCGGTTCTGATTCCTTATTACCAAAGATGTGATGAGGGTTGAAACAAACATGTATAAAACCAGGATCATCATACCCCAGATTATAGCCTTAGTTCTTAATTTAATATTCATCCTCTTCCTCCCCGGTTTCGCAACTAATCATCCTTATGTCTGATTCCCGCCTCACCCTCTTTTATCATCATCCCGGCATTGAGGATCACTGCCACCCCGTCTTCCATCGCTATTTGCCCCATGATATACCGGGCACTGAAGGGGGCGGAGACTATGGGCGGTGTCTGAACCTTTTTTAAAGCAATATCCATATTTTTGATCACCCCGTCCACCAGAAATCCCCACCTTGATCCCCGCTCTTTCAGCACCACAATTGCTTTCTCTTCCGGGCGTTTTGAATCGGTTTTTCCCCTCATCCCCAAAAACTTTTTAGTACCGATGACGGGAATAATTTCCCCCCGCAAATTTATTACCCCTTCCACGTAATCAGGCAGACCGGGAAATCTCCTTATGTTACCGGGGCGGGTTACTTCATCGATGAATTCCCCCGGAAAAATATATTTATTTCCTTCCAAGAGAAACAGCAGCCATCTTTCCTGCTCTTCCGTCTCCTCTGCCGCACCCTGCAAAAGATCTTTGGCCCTTTTTTGTAAAATCCTAAACGCCTTTTCATCCTTATGTGATAAGGCGGCAGCTTTTTTTTCATCACCGGTTTTATCTAAAGTATTCATCTGCCCCGGCGGACAAAAATTTTCCTGAAAAAATGGGGGACGATCATCTCCTCTTTCTTTTCCATTCCCCATCTCCCGGATCTTTGGCAGGGAACTAAAATCAATTACTTCCACCGGTTCCCCCTCAATTTTTACCAGACCCCTTGAAAACCCCTGGGAAGATACGTTATTAACATCACCTGATCCAGCGGTTTTTTCAGGATCGACATGCACCAGCCTTTCGATGCCATCCACCACAAATCCCATCTTAACTTCACCGACTTTACCGATAATGATAAACATATCCGGATCAACCGGCCGGGAAGGCAACCCCAGCAGCACTCCCAGTTTCACCAGGCGGATAATCTCTCCTCTTACATTGATTGCTCCCGCTATGAAACCGGGGGCATCAACCAGGGGAGACGGTTCCACCATGGGCAACATCTCCTCAATCCGGCGGATATCCAGACCGATTCGTTTTACACCCAGACGGATGATTAATATACTTTCCGTTATCCTGCCCGGCAGGGGAAGGGATGAAGACGCCACCTTCAAGTCTCCTCTTGATTCATCCGTTTTTTAAATCATTTTTTGGATATCTTCCCCCAAAGAATCAGGGAGATAAAACCTCAAGGGTGCGCCTGATACTCCGCCTTGAGTCAATCCCTTTCTCCGACAATATCCCTCTGGCCAAAGCAAGTTTATCTTGCAATTGAAACACTGACTTCTCTAAATCCTGGATGGTGGAAGCGGCATTCTTTTCGGTAATGTCCATGGCCTCGCGCAGATCACCGGCATCCTTTGCCAGCGATTTTAATGTAACAATCTTATTCAGCCTGACAATCAACTCATCGAAATTAATCGGCTTCTTGAGGTAGTCGGCTGCCCCTGCCTGCATCGCTTTGACGGCGGTTTCCACGGTGGCAAAGGCAGTCATCAGTATCACCTCAGTCTGATTCCACCTTTTTTTAACGGCCTCCAATACCCCGATACCATCAATCCCCCCGGGCATCATCAGATCGGTAAGCACCACATCAAAATATAATTCCGAGATTTTTCTTACCGCATCCACCCCGTCACTGGCGGTGGTAACCTGATAGTTTCCCTTGCCCAGGCGGATTTTTATCAGTTTACGTGTAACCGGATCATCGTCAACCGCCAGAATTTTCAGAGTATTCATTAAAACCTCCCCTGTTATTGATCAAAGATGACCGTTCACGGTTACCAGTTTACGGTTCACTATTTTTTTGTTAAATTATGCAGCGCCTCAGGCATTTTAATCAAAAACTTAAACCGTGAACGGTTATGATCAAAGATAGTCAACCTACCGAGACATTAGCCAAATTCAGGTTCCCGTGAGTGTCCGGATGGTTTCGGCCAATTCCTTGTCTTCAAAGGGTTTTTTCAAGATCACATCAACTCCCACTTTATGTGCCGTCTCCATATCCTGAAGGTCGTTTTGAGTAGTAATCATAATAATGGGTAACTTGCTTGAATCATACCATTGCCTGATCTGCTCGGTTAACTGTAAACCGTTTATCTCCGGCATATTGAGGTCGGTTATCACCAGATCCGGCTTCTTTTCCTTGACGGCCTTAAGCGCCCGGTCCGGAAATTGAAAGGTAGCTGACTCATAGTCCAACTGACTCAGTTTTTTCATATAAATATTCAGCATCATCCTGGAGTCGTCTACCGCATAAATCATCAGGCCTTTCTCTCTTCCCCGGTCTTTTCCCCCGGCGATCAATTGGGCCAGAGAATCTTTCTTTCTTTTTTTCAGAATGGCCAGAAAATGGTCCCTGATCTGGGGATGGGCTTTTTTAGGGAGATAATCGACTACCTGTCCCTGAAACAATTCCCAGTCAATAAGCTTATTGAAAATATTATCAGCCTCGGCGTTTAAAAGGGTCACCACCAGATTTTGTGCCCCATAATCACCGTTGGTAAGGAGGTTTTTTATTCCGGAAAGAAGGACATCGGAAAGATTTCGGTCAATGGCCCGAGCCGCGGCCAGACGAACCTGCTCCTCCGGATCATTAAGACCGTTGGCCAGCCGGATTGCCGATCTGGAAGAGGGGATAAGTCCCAGGGCCTCGTAAGCAGCGAACCTCACATTGGAATCTGGATGATCGTCATTCAGCATCTTTCGAACAGCCGGCGCTGCACTTTCATCACCGATCAAACCTAAAATATTTAAAGAGTGGATCAGAAGGTCGGGATCCCTCTCCTTTAAATTCTCCACCAGAATGGGCACCGTTTTTGTCCCTATTTTGCTGAGGTGGTCCTTGGCCCGGTTTCTGATCCTGGCAAAATGGGACATGAGCATCTCATTAATCTTTCTTAAGGCAAGCTGATCCTGAATAGCGGCCAGCGCGTCCAAGATGATTATGTCGATTTCTCCGTCCCTCCCCAGGGCCTCGGACAACCGCTTAACTGCCGTGGACCCCCCGGTTTTGGAGAGGGCTGAAACAGCCGCTGGCGTCAATTCCGGGTCATCAGTATAGAGAAAATCAGCAAGCGGGGGAACTGCCGCTACCGAACCGATTACCCCCAGGGCATTTATGATGGCCAGAAGAACCTCTTTATCGTCTGATTGGCTGATCATTTCCAATAACCGGGGAACCGCCTCTTCCAGCTGGAGGTCTCCAGCGATCTTAATAAAAACGGTCTTATCCAGATAATTTTCACTGCCGAGCCATTCCATAATCCTGTCCGACCGGCCGAATGATTTATCCAGGAGAAGTAAATAGAGTTTGTCCTTCACCTGCTTCTCCTTGATCCTTTTTCCCGCCAGATATCCCAACAGGTGAAAAGCTATCTCCTCATCGGCTTTGCTCAGTTCACAAAGGGCCTGATCCTGTATCTTCGGATCTACATCCTTAAAGTACTGGAGGAGCGCCTTGGCTTTAATTAAGTCGGAATCGGACAGGGTAAATTTCAACTCGTCAATAAAATGTTTATGGCTCACTGCCGGCATAAATTCCTCCTTAAAAAATATTTAAAAAAAGAGTCTGCTTGGTCCGAATCTATGGGCTCCTGCCGTTTTCATTGTAACTGATAAAATACCGATTTCAGATACCGCCTGGGGACAAACCGGCTACAGACCCCTGCCATGGATTCGGTGGAGCCTAAAATCAAAAATCCATCCGGTTCCAGGATATTGACAATCTTGTTAAAAACTTTTTTTTTGTCCTCCGCGCTGAAATAGATCACCACATTCCGGCAAAGGACAATATCAAACTTTCCCAACCCGGCAAAGGGGAGCATAAGATTCAGCTTTTTAAACGTAGCCATGGCCCTGATATCATCCCGGATCTTCCAGCCATTCCCGTTGGATTTAAAATATTTCTGCAGCTTATCACGGGGAAGCCCCCGCTCTATTTCAAATTTATTGTATTGGCCATAACTGGCCTTAGCAACGGCAGCATCGGATATATCGGTTCCCATCAATTTAATATTGTATTTTTTTAGATCAGGAAGGAGTTCTTTTAAGACAATTGCCATACTGTAAACTTCTTGTCCGGTGGAGCAGGCCGCGCTCCAGATCCTGATTGAAACGGGTAAAAGACTGCCGGATTTGGAACTTCTCCGGTCAATCAGATCGGGCAATATTTTGTGCTGCAACAGTTCAAAAGGCCCGGAATCACGAAAAAACAAGGTCTCATTTGTAGAAATGGCATCAATAATTTTCTTCTCAATGACCTTTTTTATGTCAGTTTTCGCCTTATGGTATAATTCGCCATAAGAAGAAAGGCCGTATTCTCCCAGGATCGGTCCCAGCCTTGTTTCAATCAGATATGCCTTGCTCTGGGAAAGTGAAATTCCGGAGACATTTAACACATATTTTGAGATAAGCTTAATTTCATCAGGAGTAATTTTAACCATCAATTTATACCATTTCAGAAAATGATCTCGTTTTACCTGTAGGGGCGGGTCCCAAACCCGCCCCTACAATTTCCCTAAGTAAACACATCCATTCACAGACAGTTTACGGTTTGCAGACAGTTGACCATTACCTAAATTGAGCGATCAGCTGTCAGCTCAAAAGCGTTCAGCTTTTATAAAACCGAGGTATTACGGAAGCTTGAAATAACACCCAATGGGTGAAAATTTGTAATAGCAAAACATCCTGTGATCATTT
>DAOWNY010000272.1 GCA_030642325.1 Deltaproteobacteria bacterium | reverse complement strand
TTGTAATAGCAAAACATCCTGTGATCATTTTGGCTAATAGCTGACTGCTAAAGGCTAACCGCACAGCTTGAAAAAATTACTGCTCGGATTGTCAGGCTATGCCTACCTTCTTGCTATCCTTCCAATTTTCTACTTAGACCCTTTTTTTGAATATACCCAGGGCATTTTTAAGAGCAACCGAATGGATGTTTCCTGCAAAATGGACCGGACTCTTTCCGGATATCGGGTCCCAGTCGGAAGGGTCTGCCACACAGTAAAACTGGGACTCAAGACCGATGCGCACAATTGCCTCCTCAGCCGGTAAACCGATAATGTTTTCCCCTGCGGGCCAGGTTGCCCCGCAGGGAGCCCCTCTAATCACCCGGATCCCGGTGATCCTCCCGCCCGATACATCAACGGAATAGACCGGCGCGCCAAATTTTTCACCATATAATCCCAGGCCGACCTGCCGGGTAAGGCCGCATCAGGTCGGTGGAGTTATGGCCCCTTCAACTTTCATCTTATTGCCCGAGGCGATCACCGGAATTTGACAGTCCCGGCAAATCAGGGCGAGGTCATAAGAAAGGTCCTGGTGCTTGAAAAAATCGAGGACCAGATCGGCCCGAATTTTTTTCGGCAGATAATTTACCGCATCTTCGATCACCTCCGGCAGAGGAAAATCGATGGAAATGACCTTTAGATCAAATTTATCACCGCCATACTTTATGATTCCCCGGATCTTCTTTTCTCCGCCCTTTTGCTGTTGAAAAACCAGTATTTTCTGTGAATCGCCCATTTTTTTCAACCAATTTTTTTATGATTCTCGGCAGTGCAATCTTTTCACAACCTGATGCGGGATTTGCAAAACAGGTAAGGCACAACTCAGGTGATCACTGCCCTGACACACGTGGTTTTTTTCTACATCCATTGTCAATATTAACCACCATTTCCTGTGTCCGTTCACAGGCCCTAATTCCAAAATTGGAATCAATGCCGAGCATGTTTACATCGTTAAAAATTCATTTTATTGAAAAAAACCGTGAACTGTAAACTGAAAACCGTGAACGGTTACCATATAATTTTTACCCCGATTTGCCGGGCAAATATTCTAAATAGAAGCGATAAAAGGCGGCCAACACAAGTGCATGAGTTATTGCCCCTCCACTGATAAGGCGGGGAATCTCCTCAACAGGCCTTTGGACCACTTCTATGTCCTCTTTTTCATCCAGATTCTGATCACCGGCACAAAAGACATCCCTGGCAAGAAAGGTATGGCATTGATTATTTTGTATCGCAGGATTTGGGTCTACTTTCCCAAGAAAAATCATCTCTTTTGCCTGATATCCCGTCTCTTCTCTCAGTTCTCTTTTTGCAGCAACAAGAGGCGTTTCGCCATTATCAACAATTCCCCCGGGAATTTCAAAAGTAACATCTCTAATGCCATGGCGGTATTGTTTAATTAATACCACCTCGTTTCTATCGGTAAGGGGAATAACATTAACCCAGGGAGATGATTCCAGGATAAAAAAATCATGTTCTTGATTGGTTCTTGGAGAAAGTGCCCTATCGGTACGAAGGTTGAAAACCCTGTAGTGTTTATCGACCCGACTGGTTATTAATTTCCAAACTTTGGGAGCCATATGATATGCCTTTTCCTTGTGCAGAAGTAGAAGCAGTTTTCTGATTGCGGTCGGCAGGGTCGTGACATAATGCAGGGATTATAGCATCTTGGAATGTAATGTCAAAGATTGTTTTCTAATTTTCAGGGCTGACCCGTCTCTCGGTATTAGCGGGCCCAACCTGGTTGGCTGGGGAAATCAGGTTTGGCAGGGGCCACATTATCAAGTGCCGATTATTGTTTGTTTAAGCCTTTATCAAGAAATAATTAACATTCGAAAATGTGACCCCGAAAACCCCAAATCGGATACTGCCTATTCCGTCAAATTATGGAGCCAACTTTTCTTGATTTTGACAAGGACTCCAACTGCCGGATAAGTATTGTTGCTGTGCTGGGTTACGACATGAACCGGCATCCCTTTTCTCAGATCGGAAGCCTGCAGAGACACGCTTGGAAAGTGACAACGGAAAGAGGCGCGTATTTTTGTATGCTCGGTCAGATTCACCTTGAGACCGTTAACCGTAATAGTTTTGTTTGCAGTGTCTACTTCGGTGATACGCCCGCGAATCGTTAGCAGGGGACCTTGAATAATTCTTTTTACCAGATATTCATTATCATTATCATTATCATTATCATCATTAACAACTTTCATGCATACTCTGACTTTATTGAGATCCAGGTCTTCCATGGCGGCAGGCGCACCCCCGATTCCGATGATTTGGGTGAAATCGGATTTATCATCTCCCTCGGATATAATCCGGGCGGTGATTCCGGCGCTGGTCAATGAACTTTCATCGGGGTTATAGGCGGCAGGTCCGTTCCAATAAATACCCTTCCGAAAAGGTCTGCAGATGGGCGGGAAAAATTTTCCTTCCGGACCATCTCCACCATCAAGCATGGCAAAAATCTCGGGAATGTCGAGATTTTCTTCTTGGGCCAAGGCCGGTTGGGACCAGCAGCAAAAACCAATCAGAAAAACCAGTAAACTTAAAAATACCCATAAAGATTTCCAGCTGATACAACAAACATCCTTCTCCATTTCATTCTCCTTTTTTAAAAATGTTTTTAAAAAACCCCTAACAGTTCCGGCACGAAGAGTTCGGCCCAGCCGAAAAAACAGGATTAATCGCCGGTCGAACCATCTCGTCCCATTCCATTGCTATTATTATTGGTGACGAAGTGGTGTTCCTAATTGTTTACAAGTGAAAAAAAAGAAATGGAAAAAAGGGCAGGTTGCTCCTTCGGGCCTGACAGTATGCTTTCACTATCCATGGTTACAAATTGTCGCCGTCAATTTTTACTTTAAGGATAGGATTCCATCAATTTATCAAGGCAGGGCCAACGCTATTTAAGCCATGTCATGTATTCCAGTAATAATAAACTGCCCCCACTCCCCAAAAAGATCAGGAGGGCATGAACCAATGGCTGACGAGAGATGGGAGCCAGCGCC
>DAOWNY010000249.1 GCA_030642325.1 Deltaproteobacteria bacterium | reverse complement strand
GGTGCGTTTTTAGCCATACTTTTAGCTCTTTAAAATCTCTCATAATACCTAACACCTAACCGCTATTAGCTAATAGCTAATAGCTAATAACCCGCACAGCTTGAAAGTCTTTGCTTGGCAGGGAATCAACCTTTTTTGAACTACTCGGAATTCAGGAGCCGGAATCCGGAATATAAGAAGCATAGGCCCCCAGTTACTTTTTTTTAAGATAAAAATCGACCAATGCCATGGAAAAATTCATTATAATTTATAATTTATTTTTCTGAGTAAATTTTTTCTTGCCGCTTTATCTTCTTCTTTTTCTACTCCCCGGGGGCAAAAGCCATCAATGACCCCCAATATCCCCCTGCCTAGCTCTGTTTGGGCAACTATTACTTCCACTTGATTTGCAGTTGCACAATAAATTGTGCAAACTTCCGGGCACATTTTTATGGCGTTTAATGCATTAATTGGATAAATCTCCTTCATGACAATGATGAAGATATGCCCGGCCCCTAATTTTAGAGCGTTTTTGGCAGCTGCCTCCTGCAAGTTTTCATCATTACCTTCCACACGAACCAGGCAAGATTCCGACGCTTCACAGAATGCAATCCCGAATTTTGATTGGGGGGCAGCCCCTGACATTATTTCAAAAAGATCTTCGACGGTTTTGATAAAATGGGCCTGTCCTAAAATAATGTTGCTGTTTTCCGGTATTTCCAATCTTACAGTTTTTAATTCCATCTTTGTTCTCCCATGGCCGTAAATCAGTTATGGCATTTACATTTAATTATTGCCAAACAATTTTTTGAAAATATATTGGAAAATTTACTGGTTTGACTGGTTGGTTTTGCTTAAATCTAAGGCCTGTTAGCGATGATTCCAGTATAACAGGCAGAAAGGCGTTTCGGCGGGCTTTCAACAGTCTTTTTTTCAGGCAATACTCAGTATCCGGGGTCCGGATTTAGTAATAGCAACGGTATGTTCAAAATGAGCGGAGAGCTCTCCATCGGCTGTTACTGCCGTCCACCCGTCAGATAATACCTTTACACGATAATTTCCAGCATTGATCATGGGTTCCAACGAGAAAACCATTCCCGGCTTCAATCTAATCCCATAGCCCGGCTTTCCGAAGTTGGGTATTTGGGGGTCCTCATGCAAATCTTTTCCTATTCCGTGACCTACGAATTCTCTTACAACGGAAAACCCGTTTTTTTCCGCAAAGCTCTGAATGGCAAAAGAGATATCATAAAGCCTGTTTCCATCTTTTGCCTGTTCTATGGCCAGATGGAGAGCTTTTTCGGTAACATCAATCAGAAGTTTAGCTTTTTCGCTTATTTTCCCTACCGGAACAGTAATGGCGGCATCTCCGTAGTAACCATCAATTTTCGCTCCCAAATCCAAACTGATAATGTCACCCTCTTTTAAAAAACGGCGGGCGGGAATACCGTGCACAACTTCCTCGTTTACGGAAGCGCATAAGGTGGCCGGATAATTCTTATACCCCTTAAAAGCGGGAACAGCACCCCTTTTTCTGATCATCTTTTCGGCAAAACTGTCCAGTTCCAAGGTAGAAACCCCTGGTTTGACCAATTTTCTCAATTTGTTTAGAACATATGCTACTATTTGATTGCTTTTTTTAATTTGTTCAATCTCTTTGTCGGTTTTTAAAATTATCATGTAGAACCTTTATCCCGGTTTTGATCCGGATATTTTGCCTGATCAATTTATAATGACAAGGGAACATCATCAATTCCCGATTCCTCGGGAAAATCCTCCATGATGTTCATATTCTGGATCGCTTGTCCTGAAGCCCCCTTCACCAAATTATCAATTGCCGAAACAACCACTACCAGATTGGTTTTTGGATCAACCTTTATTCCGATATCGCAAAAATTGGAAGCTCGGACCTGTGATAAATCAGGGAAGGAGTCAATTGGACAAATCCTGATGAATTTCTGTTTTTGGTAAAATTCTTGATAAACGCACAGGAGCTTTTCAGTGGTTAACCTCTCTTTGAGATTTGAATAAATATTACTTAAAATACCCCGATTGACCGGAATTAAATGCGGTACAAAGGAAATAATAATTTTTTCTTGAGCTAGAACGCTCAATTCCTGTTCTATTTCAGGGGTATGTCGGTGCTCAAACACCTTATAAGCGCAAGCTTTTTCGTTGATCTCGGTAAATTGAGTTGTCAAATTGAGCGAACGTCCCGCCCCGCTTACCCCTGACTTGGCATCAACGATAATACCGTTGACGTCGATCAATCGATTTTTTAAAAGGGGGGCCAAAGCGAGAATTATGCCGGTTGAGTAGCAACCCGGGTTGGCAACTAAAGTTGCCCTTTCAATGTTATTACGATTAAGCTCCGGGATGCCGTAAATTGCCTCTTGAAGTAACTGTGGCGACGAATGCCTTTTCCCGTACCACCTTTCATAAATCAGCGGATCTTTAAGTCTGAAATCAGCACTGAGATCTACCACTTTCTTTTTTTGCTCAACCAGTTGTACAACAACTGTCATGGCAGTCTGGTGGGGTAGCGCGACGAAAAAGAAATCGGCAGTCCGGGTGATCTCTTTTTCATTCAAGGAAAGACAGTTTAATTCGATATTTTTGGTGAGGGAAGGGAATACTCGCGAAATCTGCATCCCTTCATAAGTCTGAGAAGTTAAAGAGGTAATTTCCACCCCGGGGTGTTTGATAAGACATCTGATCAGTTCTAAACCGGTATACCCGGTGGCACCTATAATTCCAACTTTTAGCATTGCAGATTCTGTTCTAACAATAATTTTGGACCAAGTAACCCTCTTAATAAAATAAAAAAGGGAAGGATAAACCAACCTTCCCTTGAAGATTTCGAGAGCTTACCGCTTGGAGTATTGACAGCTTTTCCTCGCTCCCCTTAACCCGTATTTCTTCCTTTCTTTAATCCTGGAATCTCGAGTAATGAGGCCGACTTTTTTGAGGATACCTCGATTTTCAACGTCAATCACCGCTAAATTCTTGGTGATCCCGTGTCTGATAGCCCCCGCTTGCCCGGAAATTCCACCCCCCTTTACCGTAGCTTTGATATCGTATTTACCGACATCGTTGGTAAGATTTAAGGGTTGCATAATGATCATTCTGGTTGTCTCCCGGGGGAAGTATTGTCCCATCTCCCTCTTATTTACTATAAAATTTCCATTCCCCGGTTTTAACCAAACACGGGCAATGGAAGTTTTTCTCTTTCCAGTGGCGTAATAAATTTCTTCAGACATAGTATCCTTCCTCGATTTATTTAATTTCCGGGGGAACTGGGTTCTGGGCCTGATGGGGATGATCGTTCCCGGCGTAAATCTTTAATTTTTTTATCATTT
>DAOWNY010000078.1 GCA_030642325.1 Deltaproteobacteria bacterium | reverse complement strand
GGTTAGGTATTAGCTATTTAAGTGTTAGCTTTTGCATGAAACCATTCAACATCCGCTTGATCTCGTTACATTTGCCGACCTAATTCCAACCTTAAGTTGAGCGATCAGCTATCAGCGTTTAGCTTAGAAAAACCGAGGAATTACATCAGCTTGAAATAACACCCAATGGGTGAAAATTTGTACCAGCAAAACATCCTGTGATTATTTTGGCTAATAGCTGACTGCTAATAGCTAACTGCACAGCTTGAATGATATCAGACAGATTGCGTGGATAGCTACGGGGGGTAAGGGTTATAAAATTGATGGGCAGCAAAAAATTATTGATCATAAGGCTAAGTTTAATATTCGTCTGTTTTGCAATTTTGAGCAATTGCGGGAAAAAGGCTCCACCGGTTGCTCCGGAAACCGTTATACCCCAAGCAATAGACAATCTTAGAGCAAAAATTACAAATGGGATGGTTATCTTAACCTGGACTATCCCCTCAAAAAATACTAACAACTCTCCTCTAAACGATCTGAAGGGATTTGAGGTTTTCAGGGGGGAGGATCGCTGCAAGGAATGCCCCCCAGACCTCTCTTTTCTTTTGGATATTGACTATAATTATCCTTCAGGATTAACCACCATTGAGGGAAGAACGGTAAAGTTCAGCGATTATCAGGTGAAACAGGAGAAAACATACCTTTACCGGGTATTCAGTTATAACCATCGTGGCCATTTAAGTTCAGCCTCCAACCTTGCCCGTGCAGAGGTTCCGTAGTTACTAATTAAGGTGACCGTTAACCGTTAACCGTTAACCGTTACTAATTAAGTTACCCATTGTTCCAAACAGTTGAAAGGTAAAATTTCGTGCACTATTTTCAATATCAACAAGACGAGCTTTATTGCGAGGAAGTCCCAATCAGGGATATTGCCGAAGAGGTGGGGACACCCTTTTATCTGTATAGCCATCGAACTTTGAAGCGCCACTTTAATGCCTTTGACGGGGCTTTCGGGAAGGTAGATCATCTTACCTGTTTTTCCGTCAAGGCAAACTCAAACCTGGCAATACTAAAAATTTTTGCCGATTTGGGCAGTGGAATGGATGTAGTCTCGGGAGGCGAACTTTACCGGTCACTCCTGGCAGGGACAAAACCGGAAAAAATTGTTTATTCGGGAGTCGGGAAAACCTTAAAAGAGATCGAATATGCCTTAAAGACCGATATTTTAATGTTCAACGTAGAGTCTCTTCAGGAACTGACAGCCATCAACCATTGCGCCGGCCGTTTCAATATGAAGGCAAGAGTTTCTCTCAGAATCAATCCGGACATTGACCCCAAGACCCATCCATATATCTCCACCGGGATGAAGAGTAATAAATTTGGAATCGACATTAAACACTCCTTCGAAGATTACCTTCACGCAAAAGAGATGGAATTTATCGAAGTAGTGGGGGTGGATTGTCATATCGGATCCCAGCTGACCGAGGTAGAACCTTTCATTGATGCGCTGGAAAAACTGGCCGGTTTGATCAATCAACTGAGGGGGCAAGGATTTGCAATTAAATATCTCGATCTGGGCGGAGGACTGGGCATCAAATACGATCAGGAATCCCCTCCCCATCCATCCGAATATGCCGATGCGATTATTAAATGTACTTCCGGCCTTGAATCTACCCTCATTTTTGAACCGGGAAGAGTTCTGGTGGGAAATGCGGGAATCCTCATAGCGGAAGTTCTTTACACCAAGTCCACTGAACTGAAAAACTTTATAATCGTTGATGCCGGCATGAATGATTTGCTTCGCCCCAGTCTCTATGACTCTTTCCATGAAATTTTACCGATTAACAGGAAAAACAAAGAAGAGATGCAGGCCGATATTGTGGGGCCAATCTGCGAATCGGGTGATTTTCTGGCCAGGGAGCGCGTTGTGCCAAAACTGGAGCAGGGTGATCTGATTGCGGCGATGAGCGCCGGTGCATACGGTTTTACCATGTCTTCCAATTATAATTCCCGAACCCGTCCAGCGGAAATTTTGGTGGATGGGAAAAACTATCATATTATCCGGGAGCGGGAAACTTGGCTGGATTTGGTTAGAGGTGAATCCATTCCGGAGTTTCTCAAATAAGATGAATAAGATCTCATTTTTTAAAATGCATGGAAGCGGAAATGACTTTATCCTCATCGATAATCGTAAGGGAATCCTTTCAAAGCCCCATATGGGAGAATTTGCGGCAAAAGTCTGCCAACGAAAATTTTTTGTGGGAGCTGATGGTCTCATTTTTATCGAAAATTCTGAAACTGCTGATTTTAAGTGGCAATTTTTCAATGCCGACGGAAGTGAGGCCGAGATGTGCGGTAACGGTGGGAGATGTGCGGCTCGATTTGCCCATCTTATGGGAATCGGGGGTAATAACCTGTCCTTTGAAACCCGGGCCGGGATCATCAAGGCGGCGGTTGATGGGGAGAAAATAAAGCTTGAAATGACCGAACCTTCCGGCATTATCCTCGATACAAAACTTTTTCTTGAAGAGGATGAACATATCCTTCACTCCGTTAATACCGGAGTTCCCCATCTGGTAGAATTTGTAGATGATTTGGCGCACATTGATGTTTTACGGGTGGGTCGTTTTTTCCGTAATCACAAACGTTTTCAGCCGGCAGGAACCAACGTAAATTTCATTACGGTCCCGGATAGTTTGAATCTCAAAATCAGAACCTACGAAAGGGGGGTAGAAGATGAAACCTTTGCCTGCGGTACCGGTTGCATCGCCTCGGCCCTCATCGCCTCCTGTAAAAATTTGATTGTTTCCCCGGTTTTGGTCCATACCAGGGGAGGAGAAGCATTAAAGGTGTTTTTCAAAAAAACCCGGGAAGGATTTAAAGAAATTTTTTTGGAAGGAGACGCTAAAATCGCTTACCGGGGTGAGATTTAGCAAAGAAATATGCACCTTCTCAAAAAGGCCTGGTATATAAAAACACTGTTACCGGCACCTCAATGTCATTGCGGGGAGCCTTGGGTGACGAAACAATCTCCTTGATACTTAAAAAAGATTGTTTCGTTTCGCTCAAAACGGCAATTACTCAACCTTTTTTTATAAGTTGTGAAAATATTCAAGCTGCGCGGTTATTAGCTGTTAGCGGTTAGGTATTAGGTATTATAAGAAATTTTAAAGAGCTAAAAGTATGGCTAAAAGCGCACCAGTTGGTGATAGAGGTCCATCGTATTACAAGGGGGTTTCGCTGATGAGTGTTTTTAACTTGTATCTCAACTTAAGCTGGAATTAGATCGGCAAATGTAACGAGATCAAGCGGATGTTGAATGGTTTCATGCAAAAGCCAACACCTGATAGCTAATACCTAACCGTAAGGTCGAAAATATTCAGGAGAAAATAATGATTAAAGGATCCATGGTGGCCATCGTAACCCCGTTTAAGGACGGAAAAGTTGATGAAAACGGTTTGCGGGAGTTGATTGATTTTCAAATTAATAATGGTACCAACGCCATTATTCCCTGCGGAACCACCGGGGAGTCGGCAACCCTTTCTTACCACGAACATGATCTGGTTATTGACATAGCCGTTGATGCCGTTAACGGCAAAGTTCCCGTCATTGCGGGGACCGGTTCAAACAATACCCAGGAGGCTATCGAGCTTACACGGCACGCAAAAAGCGCCGGCGCGGATGCAGTTTTAATGATTACCCCTTATTACAATCGTCCCACCCAAGAAGGGCTTTATCAACACTTTGAAAAAATTGCCGGGGAAGTACCCATCCCCATCGTCCTCTACAATATTGCAAGTAGAACCGGGGTTAACATGACTCCCCAAACCGTCGCACGTCTGTCCATGATTAACAATATTGTAGGAATAAAAGAGGCAAGCGGATCGCTGGCCCAGGTAAGTGAAATCATAAATCTGTGCAATGACAATTTCAGCGTGGTCTCAGGCGATGACGTCTTGACCCTGCCACTTTTATCCGTGGGAGGAAAGGGGGCAATTTCTACCGTAGCCAATGTTGCCCCCGCTGATACAACCGACTTGTATAATGCATTTATGGAGGGAGATCTAAAAAAGGCCCAAAAATTTCATTACAAATTGTTGCCGTTAATTGCCGGCATGTTTTTGGAAACAAATCCCATTCCTGTAAAAACCGCCCTCTCTTTAATGGGAAAAATATCAGGGGAATTACGGCTTCCCATGTCAACCATGTTGGAGTCAAATTTAAATCAGTTGAAAAAAATAATGAAAGATTACGGATTATTGTAGGAGAAACCGATGATCAAGGCAATTGTTACCGGAGCAGCGGGAAGGATGGGGCAAAAAATTATTGGGGTAATCGGGGAAACTGAAGGTATAGAACTTACCGGTGCCCTTGAGCAAGCGGACCACCCCGCGGTTGGCAGTTTTTGCGAAACAGGATCCAAACCGGGGAGATCCCCCGTAAAAATCGAGGGAGATCTGAAAAAAATTATTTCCAGGGGAGAAGTAATCATCGATTTCACCTCTCCAACGGCCTCCCTGGACAATCTTCAACTGGCCAAATCGGAAAAAAAGGCGATTGTGATCGGTACCACCGGTTTTTCTTTATCCCAGATGAAAGAGATAAAAAAACTTTCCAAAGAGACCAAATTGGTAATTTCTCCCAATATGAGTGTGGGAATTAATGTGCTGTTCAGGGTAGTAGAGTATATTGCCAATATTTTGAAGGATGAATACGATGTTGAAATCATTGAGACCCACCATCGCCTGAAAAAAGATGCCCCCAGCGGGACGGCAATGAAAATTGCCCAGACCCTTGCCCAAACCCTTGGAAGGGATCTGGAAAAAGTGGGTGTCTATCAGCGAAAGGGGATTATCGGCGAACGGACTTCAAAAGAGATAGGAATCCAGTCGATTCGAGCAGGAGATATCGTGGGAGAACATCGGATACTCTTCGGGGGTATTGGTGAAAGTTTAGAAATAATCCATCGCGCCAACAACCGCGATAATTTTGCCAGGGGAGCGGTTACAGCGGCAAAATGGATCATCGGGCAAAAAATCGGATTTTATGATATGCATGATGTTTTAGGGCTAAAAAATAAATAGGAATCAGACATGATGAAAATTGAAAAGGCAGATCGGATTAAAAATCTTCCTCCCTATCTCTTTGCTGAGATTGATCGTATGACGGAGGAAGTAAAAAAAAAGGGTAAGGAAATCATTGACCTGGGGGTTGGCGACCCTGATCTTCCCACCCCCCAGTACATTATTGATAGACTGAAGGATTCCTGTCAGGACTCGGTGAATCACCATTATCCATCCTATTCGGGCATGGATGATTTTAGAATTTCGGTAACCCGTTGGTACCAAAAAAGATTCGGAGTAAAACTAGACTACAAAACCGAAGTGGTTTCTCTGATAGGCTCTAAAGAAGGGATTGCTCATATCCCTCTTGCCTTTGTGAACCCGGGGGACCAAGTGCTCATTCCCAGCCCGGCCTATCCGGTTTATAACAGCGCTGCACTCTTTGCCGGGGGCATTCCTTATGTTATGCCCCTTTTGAAAAAAAACAATTTCTTGCCCGACCTTGCAAAGATCCCCCCCCAGGTAGCCAGGGCAGCAAAGCTGATATTTCTTAACTATCCCAATAACCCCACCGCAGCGGTAGCCGATAAAAAATTTTTTTCCGAGGTGATCAGGTTTGCAAAAAAATACCAAATAATTGTCTGCCACGATGCGGCTTACACCGAACTGTTTTTTGATGACTACCGGCCCATCAGTTTCCTGGAAGTAGAAGGGGCAAAAGAAGTCGGAATTGAGTTCCATTCTCTTTCCAAAAGCTTTAATATGACCGGCTGGCGAATCGGATTTGCAGTGGGAAATAGTGAAGTAATCGAAGGATTGGGAAAAATAAAGACCAACATTGACTCGGGGGTCTTTCAAGCGGTACAGCTGGCCGGTGTGGAAGCCCTGGAGGGGGATGATACCTGGTTGAAAGAGATGAGGAAAATCTATCAGGATAGAAGGGATGTTCTCTGTCGGGGATTGAGAAAAATCGGTTTTAAGGTGGAAGATCCCAAAGCTACTTTTTATGTGTGGATCCCCGTTCCCCCTGGAAGAAATTCCATTGAATTTGCTTCTTTCCTGCTAAATGAGGCAGGGGTAGTAACCACTCCGGGGGTAGGTCTGGGAGAGTACGGGGAGGGCTATATCCGGATGGCCTTGACGGTAAGCAGGGAAGTAATGAATAAAGCGGTGGAGCGGATCAGGGAGGTGTTATGAAAAGTGAAAAATATAGCTTACGTGGGAATTGGTTCTAACCTGGAAAACAAAAAAATAAATTGCCTTAACGCTATTGATCAAATGAAAGCCGGGACCCATATTTCAGTGGTTTCTCAATCCTCATTCTATGAAACAGAGCCGGTGGGAGTTGATAACCAGGACTGGTTCATCAACTGCGTGGTTTTGCTTAAAACTTCATTTAGTCCGGTTGATTTATTGGTGTTTCTCCAAAAAATAGAAGTAAACCTAAAAAGACAGCGGCCATATCAATGGGCACCCCGAACGATCGATCTGGATATATTATTTTTTAATCGGGTAATAATGGAGAGCCCACGCCTTACTTTACCCCATCCGCTGCTCCATCAGAGAATGTTTGTTCTGGTTCCTTTAATGGAAATCAACCCAAAGCTGATCCACCCCCTGCTGAAACAGTCGATTTCCGACCTGGTAAAACTCCTAAACAGCACCCAAAAAGTGATCAGGATCAATTAAAAAAACCGAGGGAAGGGCCCCATGTTTATTCTTCGCTTATTGCTGATTTTTTTTCTCACTTATCTCACCTTTCGAGTATTAAAAATAATCTTATCCTTTCCCCCCAAAAAACAGGAAGATTCAGTAAGTTTTCCGAAAAATTCCAATATCCTGGAAGACGAGATGGTTAAAGATCCAATTTGTAATACTTATATTACCAAAAAAGGGGCGATCACCACCCGGATGAATGGAAAAACTTTTTATTTTTGCAGCAAGGAATGCAGGGAGAAATTCATGGAACGAGGGTAGTCAATCAATCATCCCCCCATATATCCCTCCTGATATTCTTCAAGACCGGAAAAAACCTTCTCAATTTATCCTGGTAATCAAGCCTGATTTCAGCAGTAATTACCCCTTCCCCTTGTTCTTGTCCTTGCCTGGCGAGGACTTTTCCCCATGGATCAACAATGAGGGAGTTGCCGAAATCTTTATACCCCATGGGATTTTTCCCGAACTGATTGGGAGCAATGACGTAAATTTGATTCTCGATTGCCCTTGCCCTGACGAGCACCTCCCAGTGCACCTTGCCGGTATCGAAGGTAAAAGCGGAAGGAATCCCCACTATTTTTACTTCCTCTTTAATCAGCCTGCGATAAAGTTCGGGAAAGCGAAGGTCGTAGCAGATGGTAAGTCCTATTTTCCCCAGCGGCGTGTCAACTGCTACAACTTCCTTACCCCTTTCTTTCGACTCCGGCTCCTTTACAGTGGGACATCCCATCATCGCCGCATCAAAAAGATGAAGTTTTCGATAAACGGCCATTATATCCCCGGATGGACCCAGGAAAACGCTGGAATTATAAGTCTTATTATTGTCTTTAATCGTTTCTGTAATTGAACCGGCCAGAAGGTAAATCTTTAAAGAAGCGGATATCTTAGCCATTATTTTTGTGGTTTTGCCTGGTATGGTTTCCGAAAATCTTCTCTCGTCCTCCGGTTTCCCCCGCCAGTTAAAAAGTTCGGGCAAAATCACCAGTTTTGCCCCCCTTTGGCAAGCGATTTTGATTAACCGTTTTGCCGTATCAATATTTTTTTCTTTATCAGGACCGGAATTCATCTGCACGGCTGCAACAATTACTTTTTCCATCTCAAATCCAGTCCCTCTG
>DAOWNY010000164.1 GCA_030642325.1 Deltaproteobacteria bacterium | reverse complement strand
TTGCCCTCTTTTTCAAAAAGAAAATCGGGGGGGTAACCGGAGATGTGCTGGGAGCGTCAAACGAAATCAGCGAGATCATATTACTTATTATGATTTGCGCACTCCGGGGGAAATTATCATAAATAATCCTCAGGACTTTAAGTGATTAAGATAATTTTGTAACATCAAAATAAGCAGGGGCAGCCCATTTATTTCGACCTTGTGCGGTTAGGTATTAGCTAAGCGCTCAATTCAGGTATAATCCATTAAATAAAAACCGTGAACGGTAAACTGAGAACCATGAACAATGACAAGTAACTATTCCCTGCAGCTGGTTTTGGGGGGGGGTACCCTTTTGCCTTCTTCTCCTTTCAGGTATGCCCCAAACGGTCTGCTGCAGGGAATTTTACCTTTTTTAATCGTTGGAATAATAGATTACGAAATCCGGATTGGGGATAGCATTTAAAGAGGGCAGGGAAGTCTGCAATGAATAGAAATAAAATGTCCTTAAGCATGAATGATGCCGGGGCGGAAATAATCTATCACTCCTTCCGGGAGATACCGGTGAAGACCCTCCTCATTACTTTTGCTAAAAAAATGAGGGTGCTTTCTACTCAGGATGGGTTCCGTGAGGTGAGTCTGGTGGGAAACCATTACAATCCACCTTCTCTGTGGGATTATCTCCATGACAATTACCGAGAGTATGAAGACTGGCTTCCACGGACGTTGAATATTCGAAGCGAAGAGATTGCCTACTTAAGTACCGGGGTGGACATGGATAATCTGGCAATTTGCGAAAAAAGCTATGGGGAATTCCGGGTAATCTGCCTGGCCACCGCCGGGGTAGAAACCAATGCTCAGAGAATGGGGGACGATGCCGCCCAAACCGTGGAAAGGGAAAATAGCTTTACCAGGGTGGAAGGCACCATCAATCTAATTTTATTATCCAATGCATCCTTAACCGATGGTGCGATGGCCCGCGCCATTATTACCGCCACCGAAGCCAAAACCGCCGTTCTGCAGGAATTGGACATCAGAAGCACCTATACTGCCATGAAAAATCAGGCCACCGGCACCGGCACGGATGATATGATCGTGGTTTCCGGGGACGGACAAAAAATAAAATTCACAGGTGGTCACACCAAGGCAGGAGAACTGATTGCCGGGGCGGTAAAGGCGGCAGTCGGCATCGCCATCAAAAAACAGAGCGGAATAACAATGGGAAGGGGTTTGGAGGCCAGGCTTGCCGGCCGGGGAATATCCCTTGAGGAAATGATCGATACCGCCCTTTGCCTCTATATTCCCGATCCGGAAATCGGGAGCAAAGCCCGGATGAAAGACCTCCTTTATGCAGGATTCAAAAAGGCTTTTTTGGACTTGAATGTTTGTTCCCTGGTTTTGGCGGGACTTATGCTGGAGGATGAAGGGAGGAGAGGGGCAATCCCCAACCTCACTTACGAAAAATACGAAATGGATCCTGTGGACCTGATTGCTGATGAGCTTATCGGAATACAGATCGCCGAGTATCTCGGGGGAAGCCGGGCTCTGTTTGAATTTGAGAGATACGATAAAAAAAAACCGGGCATATTGGCAAAACTGCCCCCGTTTCTGGATGATACGATCGGGGGGCTAATCGCCGGAGTATTGGTTAAGATTTGTTCGTAAATGGATACTTGCTAACGAACTGTTAACCGGAGGCACAATATTTGACAGGATTAACATGATTTCTTTATTTGTATTCTTTTTTTATATTCTGTAAAAAACAGTTTAATTATTGCCTGATAACTAAGGAATCATCATGGGTGTTTATGCGGCCTTTTGGCGAGAGATGGTTATTTTAAAACGGAGGGTTTTAAAAACTCCGGCCTCCAATGCCGTCTCCCCTATGCTTTTCTCATTGCCTTCGGCTGGGGAATGGGAAGGCATGGAGAGTAGGATGATCTATAAGTCAGAAAACCTGCCTGTGATTTATACCTTGTTTGAAATACTCCGAGGGGAAAACAAGCAGGGAATTCGGTTGCTATCCGGATTCATGCGGATATTAATAAGCCCAATCTCACTTCGGAGGTTGGGCTTATTTTGTGTAAGCATAAGAAAAAGAATGAAACGTTTTTAAAAAAGGGAGGAAGCAAAATGAAGACTGGAGCGATTATTTATGTAACCGGCGGGGAGAAAATAGTGGATGGTTTTAACCTTCAGGAGGCAGTAAAGAAATTGAAAATCACAGCAGACCGGGTTGAGGTGGTTTCATCCCGGATAGGCCATTATAATGTGATGGATGCCTGGTGGATGCTTTTGGTAAAGGGGATGAAAAACATTTTCTGTATTACGGCCGAGGTTACCAATGGTTCGGAATTGAGAATTACCGACCATAAACTTCGGCTCTGCGGATAAAATTGATCGTTTCCAGGGTTTACCCTGAAAAGGGTTTGTAATAGCTCAATAAATAAGGGTAACAAATATAGATTCCCGTTTTTACAGGAATCCGAAAAATTGGCTTGCAATGCACTCCTGTTTATTGAGCAGATACGAAGTTCCATAAAAATAAAGGGTGTAACGACAGGTTGATTTCTTTTCCCATTATCACTTTTTATGTGACCATTTTTTATTAAGCCGGACGATATGAAGCGGACATTGACACTTAATGCCATAAATGCCGCCGCTGAGGGGTGATATCATCTTGGGGCGCAGAAACGTGTGCCGGGAGGCTCCTGGAGACGATTAACCGGGGGAGATGGCAGACTTCGGAGGAGATGGAAGAAGAGCCCGGCAAAATTTATCTTATTATTGAAGAAAACATTGAGGAAATAGGGTAAGGGACAACATGAAAAGAATAATTTCTCTGGCACCATCCGCCACGGAGATACTTTTCTTTTTAGGTCTGGGAGAAAGGGTGGCGGGGGTAACCGAGCAGTGCGATTTTCCCGGAAAGACAAGCGAGATAGAAAAAATCGGTTCCTTTATGTATCCTGATGCGGAAAAAATCGCTTCCCTGAAACCGGACCTGGTAGTGGCCTGCGGGGAAATCCATGAGCGATTTCAAAATGAATTTAAAAATAAAAAAATTCCTGTTTTTACGTTGTCACCCCGCACGGTGGAAGATATTTTGCAGGACATGGAAAAGCTGGCCTGTTTAAACGGTCAAATTGACTTAAAAAATTCACCGGTGGGCTTATTGAGAAAAAGGCTTGAAGATATTGAGAGAGATACCCAGGATAATCCACCGCCCAGGGTCTTTCGTCTCATGGGGGAATCCCCCATGAGCACGCCAACCCCCGGTTCTTATCAATACCATGCCATCATACGGGCGGGAGGAGAGCCGATGAATATACACACGACACAAGAAGCCTATGCTCAAGTTACCCTCCGGGAAGTAGTCGCTTTCGATCCACAGGTGATCATTACCTGTGGCGGAAACAGAGATCAGGAGCCGAAAAAGAGATGCACGGGATGCCGGCTAAAAAATCCTCCCTGCCAAAGGGTGATTGATGATATGAAGGCCTGGAAGGGTTGGGAGAAAATATCTGCCGTCAAAAACGAAAATGTCCTTCCTCTTCCCTGCGATTTAATCTGTCGACCCGGCCCCAGGCTTGTGACAGGGATTATGAGGATGGCAAAATTTATCAACCTGTGCGGTTAGGTATTAGTTTTGCATGAAACCATTCAACATCCGCTTGATCTCGTTACATTTGCCGATCTAATTCCACTTCAGTTGAGCGATCAGCTGTCGGCACACAAACGTTTAGCTTTTATAAAATCGAGGTATTACGGGAGCTTGAAATAACACCCAGTGGGTGAAAATTTGTAATAGCAAAACATCCTGCGATCATTTTGGCTAATAGCTAACTGCTAAAGGCTAACCGCACAGCTTGAAATTTATCAAGGAGGTTTTTTAAGATGCTCAGCCTCTTTTTAAAGGGGATGCCCGGTCATGTACCCCTCCTTTTATGCAAAAGGGCCACTGGCCGCCATCGCCGACCTGCAATCAAAACAAATAACCATGAACAACCATTTAAGATTTTGACTTTCCTGGAAAGCCCCGGCCGGATCTAATATTTTACAAAAAAATAGAAGAAAAATTATTTTGATCCATGCCGGGTTAGTCACAAGTCTTTTCGAATTAACCGTTCATCATTCAAGACACGCCCCCAACACTGTTCCCTTAGCCGGCCTGCCGGTCCTGGTAATCGTTTTCATCGGACAGACTTGCTTCCTTCATTGCCAGGTACCCATCAAAGTTCATCATCATGTCGATAATGCCGTCCGAAGTAATTTCGACGATCCTGTTTGCCACGGTGGACACAAGCTGATGATCTTGGGAGGCAAAATAGGTGTCAAATCTTGAATAGTGAATAGCGGCACCTTATTCACTATTCAAGATTTGACACCATTACCACAGCTTCAATGCTCGTAGCGCCGAGGAAAAAATCCCCGGTCTCCGACGAGCTACCGTTGGGCCCATTCTCGCCCGAGGATTTTTTCCTCTATGCCGTTGCCGGCCCGACGGTTGGAATTGTCAGATGGTTG
>DAOWNY010000122.1 GCA_030642325.1 Deltaproteobacteria bacterium | reverse complement strand
ATGCTTTCCTTAGGGAAGTGATAAATTGTTCCGAACTGCTTTTGGCAACCGATTTGACCGAGGAGCAGATCAATTATATAAAGACCATGAAAAGAGACTGGGAAAAGTTATTTCCCGTCGTTGCCGGCATCTTGAAGTTCTCATAACCGTTCACGATTCACGGTTTTTTAGTGAAATGAATTTTATAATGATAAAAAACATGCTCGGGATCGGTTTCAATTCCGGAATTAGTGCCCGCAGTTCTTTGAAATTGTTCAGGGCTTTTAAATCTTCAAAAGAAGAACTGATAATTACATCTTAGATCCGAAGTTTTTACCGATACCTGAATTGAGCAGTTAGCCTTTAGCAGTTAGCTATTAGCCAAAATGATCACAGGATGTTTTGTTATTACAAACTTTCACCCATTGGGTGAAAATTTCAAGCTTGCGTAATACCTCGGTTTTTCAAAGCTAAACGTTTGTGTGCTGACAGCTAATCGCTCAACTTAGGCAATAGTTAACTTACAAACCGTAAACTGTGAACGGATGTACGTTTTCATAAATTTCGTTGAATGTAACTCTACTTAAGGATTAGTTACGAAATTTTAAGTTATTACAGGAATCGAAGGGATACGATATGAAGATATTAGTGGCAGATGATGACCCTGTTTCACGAAAACTTTTGCAAAAACTTTTGGAAAAATGGAGTCACCAGGTATTGGTTGTCGAGGATGGTAAAAGGGCATGGCAGGAAATTCTCCAAAGTGATGTTCAAATGGTCATTACCGACTGGATGATGCCCGTTATGGATGGGAGGGAATTGTGCAAAAAGGTCCGTTCCTCTGATCTGGAACGTTATGTTTATATCATTTTGCTGACCGGAAAGAACCAAAAAGAGGATTTAATCGAAGGGCTGAGCGGCGGAGCAGATGACTTTTTGGTCAAGCCTTTTAATCAGGAAGAGTTAAAAGTAAGGATAAGGGTGGGAAAACGAGTGGTTGAATTGGAAAAGACAAATAGAGTGGTGCAATCCCAGATTCTTCAATCGGAGAAACTGGCTTCCATCGGTCAGCTTGCGGCCGGAGTGGCTCATGAAATCAATAACCCCACCGGATTTATAAATAGCAACTTGAATACTCTGGGTGAATATCAGAAGGACCTGACTGAATTAATTGAGGTCTATCAGGAGATGGAAAAAATTGTGAAGGAAGAATATTCCGGCAAGGGTGGGGGCATCATGGAACTTCTTGAAAAGATACAATGCGTAAAAGAGAAGATTGATCTCGATTTCATTTTAACTGATTTAAGTAATGTTGTCGAAGAGAGCAAGGAAGGAACCGAACGAATCAAGAAGATTGTGACCGATTTGAAAGATTTTTCCCATGTTGATCAGTGCGAATCAAAGTATGTAAATATCAATAACTGCCTTGAGAGTACTCTCAACATGGTCTGGAACGAACTTAAATACAAGGCCACCGTCTTAAAAGAATACGGAGACATACCGGAAATAAAATGTTTTCCTCAACAACTTAATCAGGTATTTATGAATCTCTTGATTAACGCCTCCCAAGCCATCGAAGAAAAAGGGGAAATTACCATTTACACCGGTAATTTTAATGGGCAGGTTGAAATTAATATCAGCGACACGGGAAAAGGGATTGCAAAGGAAGTTCTGCCCAGGATTTATGATCCGTTTTTTACCACCAAGCCGGTGGGAAAGGGGACCGGTCTGGGGCTGAATATCGCCTACGGCATCATCCAAAAGCACCATGGAACCATTGCGGCAGAAAGTAAAGTAGGAACCGGGACCACATTTACCATTAAAATTCCGGTGGAAGCTGTGTAGATGGGTTGGTCGGTCGCCCGGATTCCTGCTGTTTGGGGTGGGCTTAATTTTTGAGGTATCATCGATAATTCTGATTTTTTAACCGGATTCCCCAAGCTCAAAAGGTAACATCAAAATAAACAGGGGTAGTGAACTAATGTACCCGGGTTCCAGTGAAAATTGGAACCCGGAGGGGGTTATTGCGGCAAGGGGCTACTCTTACTTATTTTGATATTACGTGGAAAGTTTTGTCAAAGTGATCTATACCTCACTTCAGGCAGACAGACTTTTTTTTGCTTCATCCATGTTATTATGGATATCGAAGATTTTATCCAGGCAGGTAAGAGAGAAAGTTTCTTTAACACTATCAACCAGCCCGCAAAGTTTAAGTTTACCATTGACCGCCCGTATTTTTTTGAGAAAACCGACCAGGGCACCCAATCCGGAGCTGTCAACAAAATTCATTTCGGACATATCCAGAATAAAATACCTGGTATTTTTTTTGAGCAGCTGGAGGTAGGTTTCTTGAAATTGTCCCTTTTGATTATTGTCCAGATTTCCAGCGATGCTCAAAAAAACCATGCCGTTACTATTTTCAATATCTATTTTCATTATTTTATTCCCCAAGACAAGCTGTAAATCGTTTGAATAACATTAATCGCCATCGGTTGGTTTATCGGGAATCGATAACAGGGAAGTTTCCGTATCGATTATGGTTATCCCGCTTACATACTCTTTAGTGGAAGGCTTTATAACCTTCGACAACTTAAAGACTACGTCTCGGATTCTTTCCGCTTCCTCCTTTATGTCCCGGAGACTCCTGAGGATTTTTTTATCAGATGGATCAAATTTTCGAGAAAGTAGCTGGGATCTCCCCAGGATTACGGTTAAAGGGTTGTTGATTTCGTGGTTCAGGGTCCCCACCACCTGCAGTATGGCTTTCAGCCGTTCGGCTTCAACCAGCTCGGCTTCTAATCTTTTTTGCTCTTCCATCGCCCGTTTTAGCGCATGGTTCTTCTCTTTCAACTGTCTTATGAATAGAGATTTTTCCTTTAATGATACTGCCTGGGTGGCAAACATCATGAGGGATTTAACCTTCTCTTTCTCCCATTTTTCTTGTGTTGAATCACCCTTGGGAACGATAGCGGTGGTGGGCATTTCATTGAAGCGTCTTTCGTATTCGTCAAGAATCAGGGTGATGAGTTCATTTGAGTCGACGCACTTATCAATCATCGTCAACCCAAAATCGTAGATACTACCCATATCATCCATTGACGGACTAATTCCTTTGTACCTGCCCCCCCCTTTTTTTTCAGTTTTTTCATTGCCCATAAATTATCTCCCGTTACCGATTTCCCTCTCCTTTTTTTGCATTAATCTACTTTGTACTTTGTATTATCGACGTTTCCGGAGAAAACTTTAGCATCAAAATGTATAACTCAGGTGTTCTGATTACAAGACCGGGGGGCAGAACTATTCGTCAAATTAATGACGACCCGTTCCCGGAATTTGACTGTTTAAGAGTTCACCGAGCTTGTCGTGATTATTGAACTAACCGTTTTTTATCATAAAAAAGCTAACCGCCGTGCAGGATCAGTTATGATTATCTCTGGCATAGTTCTTGCTCAATATATATCGGTCATCAGCTCATTTTGCATAAGAAATTTTTGCAATAATAATCTGCATCCTGTATCCGTTTGCAGTTAACTATTGCCTGAATTGAGCTGTTAGCCTTTAGCAGTTAGCTATTAGCCAAAATGATCACAGGATGTTTTGCTATTACAAATTTTTACCTATTGGGTGTTTTTCAAGCTGACGTAATACCTCGGTTTTTCAAAGCTAAACGCTGATTGCTGACAGCTGATCGCTCAACTGAAATGGAATTAGATCGGCAAATGTAACGAGATCAAGCGGATGTTGAATGGTTTCATACAAAAGCTAATACTTAACCGCACCGGTCGAATTTTTTTAAACCCGCGTAATGGGAAGAAATATGGACGCATTCCTGAGGTTAACAGCAATTTTTGTCATTTTATGCAGTTTTTTTATCCCCGGTCAAAATTCAGAACCGAGGGCGGAAGAGAGGACTATGGACATCGGGGAAAACCGGCCGGCCGATGATGAAACGATGTCACCTGCAATTACAAAGAGGGTAATGGAGGAGAAGGGGGGAGAATTGAGCGAGAGGGCAGGGGATGAAAACTTAGGGGAAGACGAAATCAGTTATCTTGATGCCTTTCAGCTTTTTCAGGACAGGGAATATGGGGAGGCGTTATCCTGCTTTCAATCATTTCCAGAAAAATATCCGGAAAGCAAGTTTATTGAAAGGGTAAGGTTCTTAATCGGTGATTGTTATTTTCAGATGGAAAGCGGATCCGATTATCAATCGGCCGTCAATGCTTACCAATCTGCAATGATTGAATATCCAAAGTCAGGTCTTGCTGCTTACGGTTGGTTTCAACTTGGAGAAAGCTATAGCAAGATGGGTCTTTACTATGAGGCGGGAGGAAATTACCAGACGGTTATTGATAAGTTTTCCAACAGTGGGTACTTACCAAGGGCTCGCATGGGAATGGCGGAAAGTATTTTGCGGCAAAGAAGATACCAGGATGCCATAACCGGCGTTCAGGAGTTATTAAAAGATTATCCCAATAGTGATGAACTGGCAAAAGAAGGCAATTTCATTATAGCCAACTCATTTTGTGGATTAAATAAGTATAGTCAAGCCGGAGAGTATTTTGAGAAAGCGTTGTCAAAAGATCCCGACTATCCAACCACCCATCCGCATACCCTCAAGAATTTAGGAATGACTTTTTTCAAAGCCGGGGATTATTCCCGGGCCCGCAAATATTTATTTAAGGCGATCAACCTCTTCCCCCGGGAAAATTTTGGGGATAAATTGCTGCTGATGATCGCTGACAGCTATTGTGAAGAGGGGATGATAAGAATCGGCTTAAAGATGTACAGGGAGACAACCATCATCTTCCCGGGGAGCAGGGGAGATCTGATAAGCAGGCTTAAGGTAGCGGATTTTAAGTCCAGAAAGGAAGGTATTGATCTGGAGAAATTCATTTTCGGTCCCGGGGTGAAGCCGGGTTTAAAGTTTGATTCCTGTTTCAAACTAAAACCCGTAGAGACCTATCGTAGGATCGTGGAGGAATATCCTTCCGCACCCCAGACTGAAGTGGCATTACTGAGAATCGGTGTTATTAATAAAAAAAATGGTGATTTTTTAGAGTCAGTAAATAGTTTTAGGAAGCTTTTTCAAAATTATCCCAACAGTCCACGATTTAACTATGCATTATCCCATTTTCAGGTGGCTTACAGCGGCTTGATTGATTTCTATTTTACCCGGAATGAATTTATTCCTTTAATTGAAAGCTACGAGGAAGACCGGGATCTCTATTTAAAAGACTATGAAGATGAACAAGCTTTTTTAATGATCGGAGAAGCTTATGAAAAATTGGGACTTTTCGAGGAGGCTTTAAAAATTTACCGGGGAATTACAAATGGAAAAGAGATGAAGGGGGAAGCCCTGTTTAAGATGGGGAAGATACATAAACTATTGGGTGATTATCATGCTGCAGGAGAGTTACTTTCCCGGTTTACGGTTAATTTCAAAGACAGTCAACTCCTGGCAGCTGCCGAGCTTACCCTGGCGGCAACTTTTTATCGGTCGGGAAAATTTTCAAAGGCAATCCCATTATATTTTTCTTCCTACACGTCTAAGCCGGAACTGGGGGATCCCTGGGGTTATTTCTGTTTAGGAAATGCCTTAAAAAAATTGGGCCGATTATCCAGGGCGGT
>DAOWNY010000265.1 GCA_030642325.1 Deltaproteobacteria bacterium | reverse complement strand
GTGGTAATGTATCTGCCGCCATCCCCGTCATGGGCCATGGGGGCTCCAAAGTTGAATAGATTGACCTTGTTTCCCTTTAGAATATTTTCCTTACAGGGACCGGTGCTCACCAGCATGGGCTTGATGGGGTCGGCAAGCCTTTTATCAAATTCATCGCAAAGTTCTTTTATGGGTGTGCCTGCTTCCATGCCCATGGCCAGAGCCACACGCTCATAGGTGCCGCAAGGCCCCCCCATCAGCCTGCATCCGGGAGCATCTTTAACTTTTTCGAATAATACCGCCCGTTCCTGGAGTTCGTAGGCCCGCCTCATAACGGCCCCCGCTTCCAGATTCCAGTCTACCTCCTTCTTAACCGTGACCAGCTGATCAGCCCGGTCAAGTACCTCAATAAAATCTCGCATACTTTTAAGTGCCATGATTAGCTCCCCTTGTTTGATTTACTTTATTTATCCCGTTTGATTCCATCCCATTTCTCCACATTCAGCCGACCGTTAAATACACAAAAAACAGACAGGATTCGAGACTTCATCTATTTTCCTATCAGATGCCTGTTTTTTTGTCAATGCTTAATTGTATATATTTTTTAAATAGTTACAGAGTTGCAATATGTATTGAGACCCAAACCCCATACCCTTTATCGAAAAGAAATGGGTGGTTACAGTAAATTTGTAGGCCCAAAATAAAAAATTAATATTTTTTTTGCAGCATTATATTTAATTTTCTTGGGGGCTGAGGCTGGTTAATTCTACCGGCTGGGTGTTCACAGCAATTTTGCCGGTTTGATCTTTACTGACGACGGTATTTTTTAGCCATGAGTGATCATCGCGCTCGGGATAATCCAGTCTAATATGTGCCCCCCGGGATTCTTTTCTCGTAAGTGCGCTCATGGCAATGCTCTTGGCAATGGGAATCATAAATTGCAGTTCAATGGCATCGAGCAGTTCGGTATTGTATTGGTTGGCGCCGGATATGGCTATCTCTCGAAATTTTTCTTCAATTTCGAATAAAATTTTTAGACCCTCCTTCAGTTTATCTTCTTCTCTGGCCGGCCCCACCTTTTCCCACATAGTTTTTTGTAATTCCCGCTTTAATTGGATTGCTCGATATTTCCCCTTTTTTCCCATCATATTTTTAAGTTTTTCAACCTGGGAGTCAATTAACGATTTTTTTGGCGTTGGATGATCCCGGCGGGCAATTTGGTGAGCGGCCTTTTCTCCCGCCCGTTTTCCGAATACGAATAATTCCGCCATTGATACCGACCCCAAGCGGTTCCCGCCGTGCACTCCGCCGGTTACTTCGCCGCATGCATAAAGATTTTTTACTCCTCTTACTTCCCCCCACTCGTTAATTATAATCCCCCCCATAAAATAATGGGCCGAAGGATAGACATCCCAGGGCTCTTCCCATTTGGCAGCCGCCGGTCCATAGGCATTTACAATGACATCCGTAAAGGCTTTAAATATGCCCTCACTGTAATATTGATAAAGAATTTTTCCCTGGGGATGCTCTTTATTGGCCTTAAGATCCAGCAGGCACCCACCATGTTTTGTCCCGTTGCCCTTTGCCACTTCCAGAATAATGGCGTTGGATACCTGGGCCCTGGTTTTTAAAGCCACTCCGGGAAGGATATCCTTTCCATGGACATTTCTTAATACTCCGGCAGGTCCGGCGGTAAAAGGCTCTCCCACCACGATTCCCAGCATTCCCGAGGGATGGGTAAGGGCAAATGGGATATACTGAATCTGTTCCATATCGATCAGTTGTGCTCCGGCATTAAGGGCAAGGGCGCAGCCATCCCCGGTGGAAACCTTGGAGGTATCGGTGTGGGGGTAATAAATCCATCCTCCTCCCCCGGTAGCAATCAGGGTTTTTTTTGCCCTGATAACAATAATTTTTCCGGAAGTGAGTTGATAACAGACCGCCCCCATTACCTCTCCTTCTTCTTTAATGAGGTCGAATACGACGGTTTTTTCCATGGTTTCAATATTTTTATTCCCGGCGATGCCAAAGCGCAATCCCTGTCCTACCCCCGGTCCGGTGGAGGGGAGTATCAGTGTCCGGGGCGCGGTGTGTCCACCAATTTGCAGCAGGACGTCAGCGGATATCCCTCCCTTGCTATCTCTCTTAACCATCCCTCCGAATCTCTCCAGGAGAACAGTGGCAAGAGTGGACTCCTTCGCCATTATCCGGCAGAGTTTTTGATTGTTTAAATACTCGCCCCCCACAATCATATCCCGAAAAAAATCCTCTCCTTCCCGGGAAGGATCGAGATCGCCGTAAGCCATTATTCCGCCGATAATTCTGGTATTACCATAACCGATGTAATCTTTGGCAAGCAGAATGACCCGGGCCCCTTTTTCGCCGGCCGCCATTGCAGCAGTAACCCCGGCACCCCCGCCTCCTATGCATAAAAGATCACAACTTTTTTCTAACATTAGTATTCTCCTAACTAAGATTGGATTATTTTTTTTTGAGCAATTCCAGAAACGGTTTAATTACGATGGTTTTAAGCGGGATACCTGAAATACATGTGCAGCCGGGACAATCAACGCAATTTGATATTCCCATTTCCCGGGCCTGAGAAACCCGATCCATTGAATCTCGACAATCATAATGGAGCTGGGCCAGTTTAACAAAACCCAGAGGTCCTCCAAAGGAATTGTCCTGATAGTTATATCGCGGGCAGGAAGAAAGACATGCAAAGCATTCCCGACAACTCATGAGTTTACTGTGCTCCGGAGGCTGAATTAAAATTTCCGGTTCGGTTTCCGGCTCCTTCTTTCTTATGATGCAGGGATTAAATTTCTTTAAATAATTGAAAAAAGGAGCCCGGTCAAACACTAAGTCTTTTATCAGGGGAAGGTTTTTGAGGGGTGATATCTCTGTCCCGGCAGTTATTTGACTGGCGCAGGAAAATCGGGGTTTTCCGTTAATACTTACCGCACAAAGACCGCAGTTTTTGGCGCGGCATCCGTGGTCAAAGGCCAGGTTAGAATCTTGATTTTCATAAATCTGCATCAAAATTTCCAGTACGGTGCTTTTTTCTTGAACTGATACATTGAATTCTTCAATCTT
>DAOWNY010000001.1 GCA_030642325.1 Deltaproteobacteria bacterium | reverse complement strand
TCGGTAATGTGATAGTCGTGTCGTGCCCGTTTATTCTGGCAGATTATTTTCTGAGCCATCTGTCTCATCTCATGAAAATATAATTTGTATCCGTTCACAGACAGTTTACGGTTTACAGTTAACTATTGGTAAAAACTTAGGATCTTAAGAACTATGAGCTGAATTGAGTACTTAGCCTTTAGCAGTCAGCTAATATAGCCAAAATGCTCACATGCCGAACATGTTTTGTATCGTTATAAAATCCATTTCATTGAAAAAAACCGTGAACCGTTACAGTTGTTATAATAAGAATGCCCGACTTCTCTATATAAAGAGTTTAGCCGGGCACGCCTTTTTACTGGATGAACCTTGTTGAATCACAATGTTATATTTATTTTTATTTGATTAATGGGGCAATAACTAAAGCCACCACCGACATAAGTTTAATGAGGATATTGAGGGAAGGTCCGCTGGTATCTTTAAGGGGATCACCTACTGTATCACCAATCACGGCAGCCTTATGAGCGTCTGATCCCTTCCCTTCGTAATGTCCTTCTTCAATATATTTTTTAGCGTTATCCCAGGCTCCTCCCGCATTGGCCTGAAAAATGGCCAGGAGCACACCCGATACGGTAACCCCGGCAAGGAGCCCGCCCAGGGCATCTTTATCTACAAAACCGAAAACAACCGGAACAACAATTGCCATAAGACTAGGCGCCACCATCTTCTTGATGGCTGCAGAAGTTGCAATATCAACGCATTTCGCGTATTCGGCAACTGCTTTACCTTCCAGGAGTCCCTCAATTTCCCGGAATTGGCGTCTTACTTCTTCAATCATGGCAAAGGCCGCTTTTCCGACCGCACTGATCGCCATGGAAGAAAAAAGGAAGGGCATCATGCCGCCGATGAACAGGCCTGCCATTATTTTTGGTTGGGTTAGATCAAGGGTGTCAATGCCCGCCTGGGTTCGATAAGCGGCAAAAAGGGCTAAGGCGGTTAGTGCTGCCGAACCGATTGCAAATCCCTTTCCGATGGCGGCGGTGGTATTGCCGACCGCATCCAGATTGTCGGTCCTTTCTCTAACTTCCGGGGGAAGTGCGGCCATCTCAGCCAGCCCTCCGGCATTATCGGCAATGGGACCGTAGGCATCCACCGCCAACTGGATGCCTGTAGTCGAAAGCATTCCTAATGCAGCGATGGCAATGCCGTATAACCCGGCAAATTCATGGGAAAGAAGAATAGCCATGCAGATCCAGATAACGGGGAGACAGGTGGAGCGCATACCCACCGCAAGACCGGCAATAATGTTGGTGGCCGGCCCCGTTAAAGAATCACTGGCGATACCGTGAACAGGACTTTTCTCTTTGGAGGTGTAATACTCGGTGGTCAATCCGATGGCTATCCCGGCAAGTAATCCGCTTATGGTAGCCAAAAAGATATCCATGGCTGATATTCCCGGATAATTCGCAATCTCAATCTCCCCGGGAATTAAATAGCGGCATACGAAATACGTTACGACCAGCATGATTATCCCGGATCCAAACATCCCGGCGTTTAATGCGCTCTGGGGATTTCCCCCTTCTCTGACTCTAACGAAAAAGGTTCCAACCATGGAAACAATTATTCCTGCCCCGGCCAATATCATGGGAAGCATTACTGCGTTAAAATTTGCCCCTGCAAATCCAACAGCCGTAGCGCCCAAAACCATTGATCCAATTATTGAACCAACGTAAGACTCGAATAGATCGGCACCCATTCCCGCCACATCACCAACATTGTCACCAACATTATCGGCAATCGTAGCCGGATTACGGGGATCGTCTTCAGGAATACCGGCTTCCACTTTTCCCACCAAGTCCGCTCCCACATCAGCGGCTTTAGTATATATTCCGCCACCTACTCTGGCAAAAAGGGCGATGGAAGATGCCCCGAGGGAAAATCCGGTAAGAACTGTAATCACATCGGTAAGATTATGGGAAGCATCACCCAGGAGACCCATTTTGTAATAAAGGATAAAGAGGGTTCCCAGTCCCAAAAGTCCCAGTCCCACCACGCACATACCCATCACCGTTCCCCCGGAGAAGGCCACCACCAGGGCTTTGTTAAGGCTGGTTCTGGCAGCATTGGTGGTCCGGCAATTGGCGGATGTAGCTACGCGCATCCCAAAATAACCGGAAAGCCCCGAACAGAACGCGCCCAGGACAAAAGACAGCGCCACCAAGGGATTTCGGTAAACTTCCGGGGTACTCTTGAGGTTGGCAATTGCTAAAAGGACCGCAACGCAGATGACAAAAACTATTAATACCTTATATTCCCGCATGAGGAAAGCCATTGCTCCCTCTTTTACGTGTCTGGAGATTTCTTGCATTTTATCCGTTCCCGGATCCTGCTTATTAACCCATATAGATTTGCTACATGCAAAAATCAGGGCTAATAAACCAAACATCGGAATAATATACACAAACCCTTCACACAACATTGTTTCTACTCCTTAAATTTAGCAAATTAATTCCTTAATTGAGTTCTGTCAGTTTTACCTTGCGATTGAAACGGTTCATGGCCACAACCATTCCTTCGGAAACTACAGTTTTAATCGCTTCTGCCGCTTGATTGATATATGACTTTACGGCACCCCTTTGATGCTGGTCAAATACTCCCAACACATAATTCGACACATCATAGGTTTTTTCAGGGCGATCAACACCCATCCGAATTCGGATAAACTTATTATCACCCAATTTTTCTATTATCGATTGGACCCCTTTGTGACCTCCGCTCCCCCCCCCTTCCCTGATTCTAGTGGTCCCAAATTCCAGGTCAATATCATCATAAACAACCATCATGTCTTCAATGTTAATCCGAAAATATCTTACAAAGCGACTCACCACTTCCCCGCTTAAATTCATGAATGTATTCGGTTTTAACAATATAACATCATTATTTTCAAAGCTTCCTCTTCCCCAGCAGGCCCCCATCTTTTCTCTATTAATGGGGATACTCCATTCCACGGCAAGGAATTCCAGTACCTGAAAGCCTATGTTATGCCGGGTAAACCGATATCTTTCCCCGGGATTTCCCAGTCCTACGATCAGGTTCAACCATCAACTCTCCGTCTTCTCTTCTTTTTCTGTGGTCGATTTTGCCTCTTCACCCGTCTCTTCGCCTTCGGCAACTTCTTCTTCCTCCCCTTCCACTCCTTCTACCTCTACGGTGGGAGCAACTACCGCTGCAACGACAATATTTTTTTCAGTAATTACTTGAACTCCCTCTACAGAAGGAATATCCTCCACCCGGACTGATTGGCCGATTTCCAACCCGCTTACATCGATATCGAAGTTATCGGGAATACTCAGAGGAAGGCACTTTGCTTCCACCTCCCTTTGAATCTGATTCAATATCCCTCCCTCATCAATCCCAACCGGCTTTCCAGACAGATGAATAGCAATGGAAACGGTTATCTCTTTATCCAGGACAATCTCATAGAAATCCGCATGCATGTACGATCTTGTTATCGGATTTCTCTGATGATCTTTAAGGATGGCAACTTTTTTGATCATTTCACCCTTACCCGAAATCCTTAAGTCTACAATAGCATTTTTGTGGGTCAGGATGCGAAGTACCTTTTCTACCTTGGCAGCATCAAGAGTCAATGAGATCGGGTCCGTTTTCGGACCATAAAATATTGCCGGTATCAAACCATTTTTTCTACATTTTCTTGAAAACCCTTTCCCTTTCTCCGCTCTGTATTGAGCATCAATTTCGATACGTTCCATTATTTCCTTCCTATTTTAAGAGCCATCATCAAATGGTTTATTAATTCGCAACTGTTCACGGTTATCAGTTTGCGATTTACGGTTGTTTAAATAAATTATGTAGTACCTTAAGCCTTTTTGATATGGATTTCAATTTTTGAATCCGTTTTTTGCGATTCCATATCGTCACCTTGCTGATCCCTTGTGATAAAATATATGATTGTGTTCTCAATCACGTACCTGAGCCTTTTATAGTACCAACAGACCTCGGTAAATCTGAAATTCGGTTTCAATTAACTGGTGGCTGTGAACCGTCAACCGGAAACGATTACATTGATTCTACATCTATCTATCTATAAAATTATTAAATAAACAGTTCGCTAACCGAATCCTCTTCATTTATCCTTCTGATTGCCTCCCCCAGTAGGTTGGCAACGGACAATATTTCTATCTTTTTGCATGATAAGGCCTCCTCCTTCAAGGCGACAGTATCGGTTGCCACTACTTTTTCCAAACAGGAACCTTCTATCCGCTCAATGGCCGATCCTGAAAAAACCGGATGAGTACAGCAGGCATATACCGTGTTTGCTCCCTTTTCCTTCAATGCCAGGGCAGCCTGAGTAATGGTTCCGGCAGTATCAATCATGTCGTCCAGAAGAATGGCATTCTTGCCCTTAACCTCCCCAACCACGTTCATTATTTTGGCTACATTCGGTTCAGGCCTTCTTTTATCAATAATGGCCAGCGAAGTCTCCAGGCGCTTGGCAAATGCCCGGGCTCTTTCTACTCCTCCGGGATCGGGGGATACAATGACCAGATCGTTATGTAAATTTTGCCTGATGTATTCTAAAATTACTGTTACGGCATAAAGATTGTCAACCGGAATGTTAAAAAAACCTTGTATTTGTCCGGCGTGGAGGTCCAAAGCCAAAACCCGGGAAGCCCCCGCGGTTGTTATTAAGTCAGCCACCAATTTGGCGGTAATCGGGGTCCTCGGGGAAACTTTCCGATCTTGCCTTGCATACCCGTAATAGGGCATAACCGCTGTAATCCGACTCGTTGAAGCCCTTTTTAGAGCATCGATCATTACCAAAAGCTCCATCAGATTATGGTTTACGGGAAAGCAGGTGGATTGAATTACAAAAACATCCATTCCCCTTACACTTTCAGCGATCTCAACAAATATTTCTCCATCACTGAAAGTTTTAACCTCTGCCCTTCCCAACTCTATGTCTAGAAATCGACAGATATTCCTGGCCAATGGAAGATTGGAATTTCCGGAAAACACTTTTAGTCTTTCAGTCATTTGGATTTGGCTTCCTATCCTTTCTGGTCGACCGTAATTTGTTAACAGTCATTTTTTATTACTGAACTAAACCAGCGGGCAAAGGCCTAAACGCTGATTGTCAACCAATCAAAAATGATACATACAGAAAATGATGGCTGGGGTGGGAGGACTCGAACCTCCGAATGCGGGCACCAAAAACCCGTGTCTTGCCACTTGACGACACCCCAAAATATTTTTATAATTAATTTCCGGATTATATTGATTGCGAAAACTTTGAATAATTAGAAATAGAACCTGGAAAGAAAATGAAGTTTTTTCTTAAACAATTCCCTTAAAACTAAACTGTGACAAAATCAACCGGCTGATCCGCCGAAGCAGGGGGGTTTTGCATTGGCGGTTAAGCAAATAAAAGTGTCGAAAAAATTTAAGGATGAAAAATTCTATTACACAAAGCTCTCATAAACATAAAATCTTAAGGCATAACCTATTGTTCGCCTAATTGATGCTCAACCCCTACAATACTTTCCTCCGCTTTTGCCAACTCCAATTCATATTCATTCAAGACTTTTGTTTCAATCAATCGTCGGGTATCATTATTTAAAGGGTGGGCTATGTCCTTAAAGGTTCCGTTTTTCCTTTTTTTACTGGGCATGGCTACAAACAACCCGTTATTTCCATTTATGATCCTCAAATCACGGATCACGAAGCAATCATCGAAGGTAATTGTTACATAAGCTTTCAACTTTTCTTCACTGACTGGAAATACCCTAACCTCTGTAACCTCCATGCCTTACTCCTCCATTAAATTATTTTTTAAATACTCTTAACTAGAAACATCCTCCAACTATTATATCTGGAACACAATTTTTCCATAATATCTTGCGCCTTTCTTTTTCCGGAAAAGATGCCGAAGACAGTTGGCCCGCTCCCCGACATTAAAGAAGCATATGCCCCACTTGAAATCAAAGCATCTTTTATTTCTTGAATAACCGGATATCTTTTTATTGTAACTTTTTCCAAATCGTTTTGGAAAAGCTCGTCATAATTGCAATGCTGCCATGTAAATGAGTTGATACTAGTATTTATTGCCCGTTTTGTCAACCTCAGATTTAAATTTCTAAAAGCCCAGGCAGTAGAAACCTCAAACCCGGGGTTTACTAAAATAAACCAGAAATTCGGGATAAAATCAATTGCTTTCAATTCTTCCCCAATCCCGCCGGCAACGGCAGTTTTTCTAAAGATGAAAAAGGGAACATCAGCCCCTATATCCCGACCGATTTTCCTCAAGTCTTCATTGGATAAATTGTAATTATAGAGTCTGTTCAAACCCATTATTACAGAAGCAGCGTTGCTGCTTCCCCCTCCCAAACCGGCGCTTGTTGGAATTCTTTTATTGATGAATATATCAACTCCGTGGTTTCCTCCGGTCACTTCAAAAAAGGTTTGGGCAGCCCTGTAGGCAAGGTTTTCCCTTCCCGACGGAACACCCTCTCCCCTGCACTGAAGGGAAATATTTCTTTTTAAGTTTTTTAATATTTTCACATCATCATAGAGATCAACCAGCTGCATAATAGTCTGAAGTTCATGGTATCCGTCCCCCCTCTTTTTTAGGACAATCAGCCTGAGATTGACCTTTGCAGGGGATAATAGTTCGATGGAATCCAAAAAAGGCAACCTCCGGAAATGGAATGATCGGCTATCGATTGATTTCAATGGCTATATAGGCAGAATCCCTCCTGATCAGGAAAGATATTTTTTTCTCATTTTCCATTTTTTTCATTATTGAAATATAATCATCAAAACTATCTATTGGCCTGTGGTTGATTTCCTTTACTATATCCCCTCTTTTAATCCCCGCCTGTTCCGCAAGGCTGTCAGGTTTTATATCGGTTACCATAACTCCTTTAGAGTCAATCAACTTATGGTGTCGAACAATTTCAGGGGTTAGTTCACGAACCTTGAGTCCCAACTGATCAGTTGCATCCTCCCCCTTTGCAATAAAATCCTTTCTTTCAGGTCTCTCGCCTGCCTTGATGGAAAGAGTTTTTTCTTTCCCATCCCTTAGAACCTTGACTATGACTGTTCTACCCACCGTAATTGATGCCACTATTTTAAGCAGTTCACGAGAATCCCGAATTTCATGACCATCAATGTCTATGACAATATCCCCGGCTTTCATCCCGGCCATGTCTGCCGGATTATCTTCTATAACTTCAGCAACATAAGCACCCTCTTCCTGTTTTACTCCATAATACCTGGCCAACTCGGAAGTTAAATCCTGAATGGAGATTCCCAACCATCCCCGGATCACCTTTCCTCTGTTTTTCAGCTGAGGGATGATTTTCTTTGCCATATTGATAGGAATGGCAAACCCTATTCCCTGACCTCCGGCAACAATTGCCGTATTAATTCCGACTACCGCTCCCCGGGAATTAATGAGGGGCCCGCCACTATTTCCGAAATTGATGGAGGCATCGGTCTGGATAAAATCGTCGTAACGGCCTGCCCCGATCACTCGGCCCTTGGCACTCACAATTCCCGCAGTTACCGTATGCTCCAGCCCAAATGGATTACCAACTGCAATTACCCACTCTCCCGTCTCCAATTTATCCGAATCTCCCAGTTTAAGTAAAGGCAGATCAACATTGGTATCAATTTTTATCAAAGCCAGATCCGTTTCGGAGTCCAACCCTATTACCCTGGCTTTGAACTCTTTTTCGTTGGAGAGTTTTACCATAATCTTATCCGCTTTTTCAATTACGTGATTATTGGTCAGGATATAACCCTCCTTATCAATAATAAAACCGGACCCCAGACTTTTCTGGATCCGGTCCTTTCGGGGAGTATCCCCAAAAAATTTTTCAAAAAAATCCTTTCCGAAAAAATCCTCAAAAGATTCGCCCAAAGGACCCTTAAATTGCCTGAATACCCTTCCACCCCCCTGTACCAGCTTAGTAGTGCTTATATTAACCACCGCCGACTTCATTTCTTTTGCTATTTCTACAAAGGAGGGTAATTTTAACTTGACGGCAGAATCACCGCCTGCATCTTTCATCTCTTTACTCTGGGGGGAAACGGCTTTTAATTCCGGCGCATGCTCCACCCTGGAGGATATCAACAACCATGCCGTCAATGCCAGCAAAGCTACCAATCCCAGTGCAAGAAATGAAAACTTTTGTTTAAGCATATCTTTCCTCCCTTAGCTCCTCTTGGTTTTACTTACATAATACATCTGTAAGTCGTAAATAATTTTCTCCAGTAGAGTCTCCTCGTCCTGACTAAGATTTCCCTTGGTCACTCTTTTAATCATATTGATAGTATCTATGGTATGTTTTGCCAGGGGAAGATTCTCCTCGCTTTTTTTTGAGACCGGATTGTGAATTGCTCCCAAATGTACCAGAGCAGATGTACTGAGAGAAAAAATAAAATTTGAAAAATTTGCTTCGGGAAGGGGGGCTCTGCTTCTCCCTTCTCCCTTATTTTCCTTCGGTTTTTCATCTCTTTTTCCCCCATCACCAATATTTGCATTTTTTGCGGCGGGGGAAGGTCTTTCCTTCTCCTCTTTATTTCTTCTTTCTCCTGAAGAGGAAAAGGACCTTTTATCTTTTATTATAAACTCTTCTTTTTCTTTCGTTTCTGGCGACATATCCCCTTGTTCCTCCTTATTTCCATCTATTCTCAACTTGATCCATACGGATTCAAATATAGCTTCAAGGTAACCGTTCACGGTTCGCGGTTTTTTCAATGAAATGAATTTTATAACAATGCAAATATGCTCGGCATGTGATCATTTTGGCTAATAGCAATCTGCTAAAAGCTAAGCGCTCAATTCAGGTTGTAGTTAACTGCAAACCGTGAACTGTTAACTGCAAACCGTGAACCGTGAACCCCGGAGCTTAAAGCTTGAATATTACCCGGGCCGGCTCCCTTTTACTTCTTCCTTGTGGGGGCTGCAATATCTTTCTCCGTATTCCTGGAGACTTTTAACCTGGAGAGTTTTCTTCATCAGTGCTTCGATACCGTTGACCACTGCATATGCTCCTGAAACAGTAGTAATAAGAGGTACCCCATGTGCAATTGCGGTGGTCCTTATGGCTAAACCATCACTTTTTGAAACCTTCCCGCTGGGGGTATTAATAATAAGCTGTATATCATTATTCTTTATCCGATCCATAATGTTTGGGCGGCCCTCCGAAAGCTTATTAACTATTTCTACGGGCACATCGTTTTTCTTTAGGACTTGAGCAGTGCCTTTCGTGGCCAAAATTACAAATCCCAGATCAACCAGCTTTTTTACCACGAAAATCATGGGACGTTTATCTTTTCCCTTTAAGCTTAAAAGAACATTTCCTGTTATGGGTAAATTCTGACCGGCTCCCTGTTGAGATTTTAAGAATGCTACCCCAAAGGAATCATCAATCCCCATTACTTCTCCGGTGGATTTCATCTCCGGGGAAAGTATTGCATCTACCCCCGGAAAACGAGTAAAAGGAAAAACCGCCTCTTTCACTGCAGTGTGCAAAATATCAACTTCCTTTGTAAAATTCAACTCCTGAAGCGTCAATCCCAGCATAACTTTGGTGGCAATATTGACAAGAGGGACCCCGGTGGCCTTACTGACAAAAGGAATGGTTCGAGAAGCCCGGGGGTTTGCTTCCAAAACATATAAAATATCGTTCTTGATTGCATATTGTATGTTCATCAACCCTTTCACTTTTAACTCCAGGGCTAAGGCATAGGTCTGTTCTTTAATCTGGCTGATCAAATTGTCGCCCAATGTATAAGGAGGGATTACACAGGCGCTGTCTCCCGAATGGATGCCCGCCTCTTCTATATGCTCCATTATTCCGCCAACCACAACTCGTTGTCCGTCAGCCACACAATCCACATCAATCTCAATGGCATCCTCCAGAAACTTATCTATGAGCACGGGATGTTTTGGGGATGAATCAAGCGCTTTTTTCATATAAATTTTAAGTTCGGACTCATCATAAACGATTTCCATCGCCCTCCCTCCCAGCACATAGGAAGGACGAACAACAACAGGGTATCCTATCTCGGCAGCTATCTTCGTAACTTCATTAAATGAGTTTCCTGTAGCATTGGGAGGCTGGTTAAGCCCCAGTTTTTCCAAAATGTTCTTAAATAATTTCCTGTCTTCCGCTTTATCAATGTCCTCCGGAGATGTCCCCAGAATATTGATCCCCGCTTTTTTCAGGGGAACCGCCAAATTGAGAGGGGTTTGCCCTCCCAATTGAACAATAACCCCCGCCGGATCTTCATGTTCAATGATTGCCAGAACATCCTCCCGGGTCAAGGGCTCAAAGTACAGCCTGTCGGAAGTATCATAATCAGTGCTGACTGTTTCCGGATTACTATTGATCATGATTGCTTCGCAGCCAATTTCTTTGCAGGCAAAAACAGCATGAACGCAGCAATAATCGAACTCTATCCCCTGACCGATCCGATTGGGACCCCCTCCCAGGATGACAATTTTCTTTTTGCCTGCGATTTTATCTCGATCCTCTTTAATTATTTTCATTGAATCCTGTTATTGATGATCTTGCAAAAAGTCAAAATTACGACTTTTTATGCTTGCATCATTGTTTAATCATTACTTATTTAATCAGCGGCCGGTTCCCACAAGCCTGCATTTAACCCGACCCTATCCTTAAAACTGGAATAAAGATTGGGTAACAACCTCCTCATTGGTACAACACCTATAAAAATTTGGGAGATTTTGCAGCCCCCTTTTAAAAAAAGGGGTAGCACGAAGGGGATTTTGTCAGGTTAAAGAATGAACCGACTTCTTTGGCTAAGCTAACTGATCACGTATCATTATAATAAAAAGAACATAGACCAGTTTGAGTTATAAGTAAAGCATTTTATTAATCTTTTATTCTATACCACTAAATTTTTACAAAATCCACTTAAAAACGAAATATCTATTAATTTTTATGCACTCGAAAGAAGTCAAAATCACGTCGCTCCAACAAAATCCGGAGTGTCCATAGGCGCCTTAAATTAGCGCCCTTTGGGCGAGCTGTTAGCACAACACAGTCAGGAAACTAATTGATATAATTGATTAAAAAATGGGATTTCCTATGCAATCAAGTTTTAAAAACAGGCAACCGGTAAAACAGATGCATAAATTTGACTATCGTGGTGTGCCTAAAAAAAGAAGTATTCCGATTGTCCCAAAAAGTGCATTGGTTAACCATGCTGAAACTATCGGGGGTAAAATCTCAGCGTGTCCCAAAGATTGGTTGAAGGCATAGATAAGATAATAACTGAAGCCGATAATAATACTGATGCCGACACCCAGAGTCACTCCTCCGCCTTTTTCAGCTTTCAGAGCAAAGGGTGCCCCTAATATAGCCATAATAAAGCTTATAAAAGGAAAAGAGGTCTTGAAATGGAGGTCCACCAAATATCTGGTTGCATCGTAACCTTCAGATTTAATTTGCCTGATATAATCTTTCAATTCAGTAAATGTCATCTCTTCCGGTTTTCTTTCCACTTTTTTAAAATCCCGGGGACTCTCAGGAAGGGGTATTGACTTTTCCGGAAAACTTTCGAGTTTAAAGGAACCGTCTTTTTGTCGACTTCGGAAAATTACCTCATAAAATATCCAACCCTGCCCCGGTTTCCATCGGGCTTCTTTACCATCAATTCTTCTGGTTAAATAAAAATTTTTGTCGAAATAGTTTATTGTAATTCCTTTTAATATATTCTTTTTAGGGTCAAATAGTCGAATATTATATATGGCACCCGGGCTTTTATACCAGATTTGATTCTCCTTAAAAAGTCCCACCGGCTCTTCTTTATTAATCAGCACATTCTCAATATATTCTGACTTTTTTATCGAGTAGGGAATGATTGATTCATTCAGGATTAATAATAACAGGCTGATCAACAGAGAAACTAATAAAATCGGGGAACAGATGGAAAAAAGACTTATTCCGGAAGCCTTCATGGCAACTATCTCTCTGTTTCGAGAAAGAATAATCAAAGTAATAAGGGTAGAGAGGAGAACAGCCATCGGCACCATATGATACATTATAACGGGAATTTTAGAGACAAAGAAGAGGGCTGTTAACCCGAGAGAAGCCTGGTTGCTGATAAACGATTGAATTTTTTCAAAAAAATCCACAACAAGGTAAAGGGTAATAAATGACGCTAAAGTAAGAAAAAAAGTTTTAAAAAATTCTTTAAGAATATACTTTGAAATGATTCTCAATTTTCAGTTCCTGTCAAAAATTTTTCGAAAATATTTTCCCAGTTCGGTTATTCCATGATTTAATAAAACCAGCGCCTTAACCGGTTTTTCCTGATTTGCCATACCCAGCATATAAGCTCCCCCAATCAAAAAAATTAAATTGGGAAGCCACATGCCGATTAATGGAGGAACCCCTTTGCTTTTGCAGAGGGTCTCTCCGGTGACTAAACAAATATAGTAAAAGAAAACTGCCCCCAGTCCCAAAATAAAACCCCTGAATCTCTCGGAAGTGCCCGTCTGAACCCCAAGGGGAATCCCTATCAAACCAAAAACCAGGCAGGCAAAGGGAATGGAGAGTTTTTTATGAAAAGCTATTAGAGAAGAGGTGCAGTCAAGTTCTGCCTCCTTTAATCTTTTGATCTTATTTAGTAGTTCACCCACTCCCATCTCACGATTCCTTTTGGGTTTTTTAAGCTTGGTTTTTAAAAAAAGGTTTAAGTCGTAGATCCCAAAATCCATATCCTGAAAACTTTGAAAATTTTTATCTACCCGGCAAATAATCCCGTCAATTAACCGGAGGGTGATGGTCAATGAATTGGGGTTAGAAAAAATGATGCCTTCCTTCGCAATGATGGTTGACGGAGTTTCCGTCTCTCTGCTATCCGAAACCATAACCCCTTCCATCTTTCTCCCTGGATAGGATATCTTGTCCACATAAAGCACCACACCTTTAAAGTCATCATTGAATACCCTCTCTTTTATTCCGATATTAGCCTTTTTCTGCGCCAGGTTAAAGAGGTGATTTTTTAGGGATTGGTTGCCCCAGGGAAGAATAAAAAGACTCAGGCAAATGGCGGTAAGATACGCTGAAAACGAGAGGATAAATATGGATGGGATCATCTGCAAAAGGCTTACCCCCGATGTTTTAAGGGCGATTAATTCCCGATCCGCGGAAAGTCTTCCCAAGGCGAGGAGAACGGAAAAAAGAACTGCCATGGGAATGGTAAAGATGAGGGATGAGGGAAGGATATATCCGATGAGTTTTAAAATGTCCAAAAGGCTTACCCCCTGATTGACAACTATTTCTACCAACTTCAAAATTTTTCCCATAAACAGGAGAAAAGTGAGTATCATCAAGCTCAGTAAAAAGGGAACTATCAGCTCTTCCAGCAGATATCTGTTAATTATCTTTTTCATCTTTAATATTTTTTTTAAATCGGCTTAAGTAACACTGCATAACAAAAATTGCAAGTTGTGCGGTTAGCCTTTAGCAGTCAGCTATTAGACAAAATAATCACAGGATCTTTTGCTATTACAAATTTTAACCTATTGAGTGTTTTTCAAGCTGTCGTAATACCTCGGTTTTTCAAAAGCTAAACGTTTGTGTGCTGACAGCTGATCGCTCAACTTAAGGTTGGAATTAGATCGGCAAATGTAATGAGATCAACCGGCCGTTGAATGGTTTCATGCAAAAGCTAACACTTAAATAGCTAATACCTAACCGCACAAGGTCGAAAAATTGCGGCAACTGTTTGCAGCGACCGGTTTCATTAAATGATCTCGAAATATTTTCCCAAAACAAGATAACCCGGACATACCGGAACCAAAACATCGTTTCTTCTTTTATACTGGAAAAAAAAATCTTTGGCAACTGTCCTAAGGTTTAAAGTTCCAAGATAAAAAAGGATGGATCAAGTCCACGTTTGACTGTTGACCGCTTTAATTAAGATCCATGCGCAGGCTTGACCACATTGACCTTGGGTTAAAATTTGAGGTATTATTTTTATATTCTTGACTTGGCGCTTAATAAAGTGGTATAAATTTTGCTAGTAAGGGAGAAATTGTGGTGAAAGCAAAAATTATTTTCGTAACCGGCGGGGTTCTTTCTTCCCTGGGAAAGGGCCTGTCTTCCGCTTCCATCGGGGCATTAATGGAAAGTAGAGGATTAAAAATTTCTCTCCAAAAACTGGACCCTTACATCAACGTAGACCCCGGCACCATGAATCCTTTTCAGCATGGTGAAGTTTTTGTGACCGATGACGGTGCGGAAACGGATCTGGATCTGGGTCACTACGAAAGATTTACCAATTCAGTGCTTGGAAAAAAAAATAATTTTACAACCGGACAAATTTATGATTCAGTTATTTCCAAAGAAAGGCAGGGTGAATACCTGGGAAAAACTGTTCAGGTAATCCCCCATATCACCGATGAGATAAAAAGGCATATATTAGCAATAACTAAGGGAGTTGATATAGCAATAATTGAAATCGGGGGAACGGTTGGTGATATTGAAAGCTTACCATTTCTGGAGGCAATTCGACAGTTTAAATTCGATATTGGAAAAGAGAACGTTCTTTATATTCACCTTACCCTGGTTCCCTTTCTTCCTACCGCCGGGGAGGTTAAAACAAAGCCGACCCAGCATAGCGTAAAATCCCTGCAGGAAATCGGTATCCAACCCGATATACTGCTTTGCCGTACCGACCGCATTCTTCCGCCCGAGGTAAAACTGAAGATCGCTCTCTTTTGCAATGTTGATAAAGATGCGGTCATAACCGCCCGGGATGTGGAGAGTGTTTACGAAGTTCCCGTTGTTTTCCATCAGGAAGGCCTGGATGACAAGATTGTTGAATTGCTGAATATCTGGACCAGGGCACCCCGCTTGGAAAAGTGGGAGGAGTTGAATCAAAAAATAAAGGCATTAAAACATAAAGTGACAATCGCAATAGTGGGAAAATATGTTAGTCTTACCGATGCTTACAAAAGTTTAAATGAAGCGTTGATCCACGGTGGAATTTCTAATTGCAGCAATGTAGAGCTGGTTTACGTCGATTCCGAAAAGATAGAGGACAAGGGAGCCGATTCCTTCTTGTCCGCAATTGACGGAATTCTGGTTCCCGGTGGTTTTGGAGAGCGGGGAATCGCGGGAAAAATAGAGGCAATTTGTTATGCAAGGGAAAAAAAGATCCCTTTTTTGGGGATCTGCCTGGGAATGCAATTGGCAGTGGTGGAATTTGCTAAGAATGTCTGCGGATTAAAGGATGCAAACAGCAGCGAATTTGCTGCCGACACCCCTTACCCTGTGATTAATTTGCTTCCGGGGCAAAAGGGAATTGCCGATAAGGGTGGGACCATGAGGCTGGGGGCATATCCCTGCGTTTTAAAAAAGGGCTCAAAAGCAGCCGCAATTTATGGAAAACAAAATATTTCCGAACGACACCGGCACCGGTTTGAATTTAATAACGCCTATAAAGATATCCTTGCCGGCCATGGTTTAATATTAAGCGGTATGTCGCCCGATGGAGAATTGGTGGAAATCATTGAGGTCAAAGATCATCCATGGTTTTTCGGCTGCCAGTTTCATCCCGAATTCAAGTCGCGACCCATAACCCCTCATCCCATGTTTCGAGAGTTTATCAGGGCATCACTTGAAAACAGAGGTAATTAGTTGATAAAAAAAATAACCTTTGATTCCATGGAAATAGGCGGCAATAGACCTTTGTTTCTCATTGCCGGTCCCTGTGTAATTGAGGATCCCCGGGAAACTATCCGTATCGCAGGTATTCTCAAAAAAATAACGGCTGAATTGAATATACCATTTATTTTTAAATCATCCTACGATAAGGCTAACCGTACTTCAGTGGGATCTTTTCGTGGTCCGGGGTTGACTGAAGGGCTAAAAATTTTGAGAGAAATTAAGGATGGTCTGGGAATTCCGGTTCTTTCAGACGTCCACCGGTTTGAGGAAATCGATGAAGCAGCTGAAGTATTGGATGTTATACAGGTTCCTGCCTTCCTTTGCCGCCAGACCGATTTTATTATTTCGGTTGCCCGGACAATGAAGATAATCAACGTAAAAAAAGGGCAGTTCCTTGCTCCGTGGGACATGAAGCATGTGATAGAAAAGCTGCAATCAGTGGGAAATGATAATATTATTATCACCGAAAGGGGGACATCCTTTGGATACAATAATCTTGTGGCTGACATGAGGTCCCTTCCCATCATGAGGAGTTTCGGTTTTCCCGTGGTTTTCGATGCAACCCACAGCGTTCAATTACCCGGAGGAAAAGGACAATCATCCGGTGGAGAAAGGAAATTTGTCCCTGTTTTAGCCCGGGCGGCGGTGGGAACGGGGATTGATGGAATTTTTTTAGAAGTGCACAAAGATCCGGAAAAAGCTTTGTGTGATGGGCCGAACTCCATCAATCTGGACATGGTTCCAAAATTGATGGAACAACTGGTCAAAATCGATAAAATTGCAAAAAATTAAAAAAAATGGTATTGAAAGCAGCCAAAAAAATTAAAATGCTCCTTTTAGACGTTGATGGTGTCTTGACAGACGGAAAAGTTATTTACAACGACCAGGGCGGGGAAGCCAAGTCCTTTGACATTAAGGACGGACACGGCCTGAAACTTCTGATGAGATGCAATATTGATGTGGCATTAATTACCGGTAGAAAATCGGAGGCACTGCTTCATCGGGCAAAAGATCTGGGGATCACCATGGTTTACCAGAGGATTCTCGATAAAATAAAAATATATGATAAAATTCTCCTCGAGAAAGGGTTAACCGACCAGGAGGTTTGCTACGTTGGGGATGACCTCGTGGATCTTCCCCCCCTAAGAAGGGCAGGATTTTCAGTCGCAGTAGCTGACGGGGTAGACGAAGTAAGGGAGGCAGCTGACTACGTCACCCAAAAAAAAGGAGGAGAAGGGGCGGTTCGAGAGGTTTGTGAACTGATACTTAAGGCCCAGAATCGCTGGGAGGAGGTCACCAGGCGATACTTTTCCCGATAAAAAAGAGTGATCCTTTAATAATCTATAGCATCTTGCGAGGTTGACCTTTCAGTGAAAAGGATTAAACAATTTTTAATATTTTCAATAATAGCAATGATTACGGTTTCAGTGGTGACTTTTGCCGTAAATCGCAATCAAGGCAAAACCGATTCCTTATCCGGCATTCCGACTCCCTCCTCTGCCGACCTTAGCATAGATAAAATTCATTATACTCAAACCAACGCAGAAAAAAAAGCATGGGAGCTTATAGCCGATTCCGCCCAATATTTTAAAAAAAAGAGTTATACTGAACTCATAAAGGTAAAGGCGACGTTTTATGATCAAGGGGGGGGAACGATCACCCTTACAGGAGAGCGAGGAACAATATCAAATGATAACAAAGATATAAAAATCACTGGTAATGTTGTTGCTACCTCTTCGAGGGGGTATATTCTCCGGACAAATTCTTTAAACTATCTTGCTGATCAAAAAAAAATTATTACCTCCGATCATGTGGAAATAACCGGTGAAAAAATGAGAGTTGAAGGGGACGGATTAACAATGGATCTATTAAAAGAAAAATTGGCTATCCTGAAAAACGTAAAATCATCTTTCCTGGATATGAAACTTTTCTAGCATGGTGTTTATTTTAGCGAAACCGCTGGAAGGGGTTTTAAAAATGTGGTTATTTTGGGAGTAAGGCCGCCTCACAGAAAGCGAAGTTTTTTCTGATATAACTCCCGCAGCGGCCGGAGCCTCCGGGCGGGGTATAAAATTTAGTGAATTTTGGAGCACCAGTCTGCAAATGATTTACAGACTCAATCAATTTATCCAGAGGTCTTTTAAGGGAATATTTCTTTCTATCTTGATTCTGCTAAATACCGGATCTTTCTTCCTTGCATCTGTTGCCGCGTCGCCGGACTTTGAAGGTAAATTAAGTGATCAACCGATAACCATTGATTCCGATCGACTTGAATCCGATAGAAATAACAGGTTAATAACCTTCAAGGGTAATGTGACTGCCAGACAGGGGGAAATGATTATCCACTCGGATGTTCTTTTGCTCAGTTATCTCGCAAAGGAGGGAGAGATTGAAAAGGTTGTTGCCCAAGGCAATGTTAAAATAATACAGAAAAACGAGAACAGGATAGCAACTTCCGGGGAAGCGGTGTATTACAACCTGGAAAGGAAAGTAGTCTTAACAAAAAAACCGAAAATCCGGCAGGGAAAAGATGTCGTTAGCGGCGAGACAATAACTCTTTTCATAGATGAAAATCGAAGCATTGTGGAAGGAGGAAAAGGAAAAAGGGTTAATGCGATAATTTATCCAAAGGAAAACTAACTAAAAATGCATACGCTATCAACGGAAGGGCTGACCAAAACATTTGGAATTAAAAAAGCTGTGGACGGGGTAAGCCTGACAATAGAACGTGGCTCGGTAGTTGGTCTGCTGGGGCCAAATGGTGCGGGCAAAACTACTACCTTTTATATGATGATCGGGCTAATCCAACCTACAACGGGCAAAGTATATTTGGATGAAAAAGATATTACCGAATACCCGATGTATCTTCGTGCGAGACTGGGAATCGGCTACCTCCCCCAAGAATCGTCAGTATTTCGAAGGCTTTCGGTGGAAGAAAATATTATGGCCATCCTCGAAACTATGCAGCTTACCCCAAAAGAAAGAAAAGAAAAACTCCAAAGTTTTTTAAAGGAGTTGGATATATCCCATCTTGCCAAAAACAAAGCATATTCTCTCTCGGGTGGGGAGAGACGTCGGTTGGAAATTACCCGGGCTTTGGTTACTTCTCCCCATTTCATTCTTCTTGATGAACCCTTTGCGGGAATTGATCCCATTGCAGTAATAGATATTCAAAATATTATCCATCAATTGAAGACAAGAGGGATTGGGGTAATAATTTCTGATCATAATGTTCGGGAGACCTTGGGTGTATGCGATAAGGCTTACATATTAAACAAGGGAAAAATTTTAGAGGAGGGGAGTCCCGACCGGATTGCTAACAACCAAACAGTCAAAAATGTTTACCTTGGAAAAGAATTCAGACTATAGCTTGCCGGAAAAGGATATAAGAGTAAATGGCATTGGAACTTAAACAGACCCTTCGTTTGACTCAACAGCTGGTGATGACGCCCCAGCTTCAACAGGCAATAAAATTACTCCAGCTTCAAAGAACAGAGTTGGTGGATTTGATTGAGCAGGAAATTTCAACAAACCCTGTGTTGGAAGAAGATTTAGGCGGATCTTACCTGGAAGAAAAAAATTTGCAAGCCGATCAGGCTCGGAAAGAAAATGCTGCCGAATTAGCTAAAAACAATGAAAAAAAGATTTACCAGGTAGAATGGGAAGGTCAGAGTCAAGGTAGCGTAGGCAGCAACTCGTACACGGCTTCTTCCCGGGAAAATGAAGGTGGGTTTCCCTATGAAAATGTTCTCACTAAAAAAATAACGTTGACGGACCACTTGTCATGGCAACTCCGTTTATCTGATTTCACTGAAGAAGAAAGCCATATCGGCCTTTACATTATCGGCAACTTAAACAAAGACGGCTACCTGAATATCCCCTTTGACGAAATCGTCACAGAAAACAAGACAAGCATAGAGAAAGTTGAAAAAGTACTGAAAAAGATTCAAGAATTTGATCCAGTAGGGATTGCCGCCAGGGATGTTCAGGAATGCCTTCTTATCCAGGTCAAGTTTTTTAAACTCGAGAGCTCGACATTAGAAAAAATTTTGGAAAATCATTTCCCCTTACTGGTTAGCCATGATTATCAAGCAATTGCCAAGAGTTTGGGGATATCGTTAGAGGAAGTGACTGATTCGATAAAATTAATAGGACAAATGGATCCAAAGCCTGGTATTTCCTATAGTGAAGAAGAAGTTCAATACATCAGGCCGGATATCTTCGTGTATAAATTTGGAGACGATTATGTGGTGTCCCTCAATGAAGAAGATATGCCCAAACTGAAAATTAATTCCTATTATTTAGATTCCCTGCAACAAAAAACCACTGAAAGCGCGGCAAAAAATTATATTCGGGAAAAAGTCCGATCCGCACTTTGGATGATTAGGAGTATCCATCAAAGGCAACGGACAATTTACCTGGCTACCAAAAGTATTGTGAAATTTCAAACTGAATTTTTAGACAAGGGCATTGTACACTTGAAGCCTTTAATTCTTAAGGACGTTGCTGAGGATATAGGTATGCATGAATCTACCGTCAGCCGGGTAACCACCAATAAATACGTTCATACACCCCAGGGAATTTTCGAGTTAAAATACTTCTTTAACGGCGGTTTTGATCGTATCGGTCAAGAGGCAATTGCTTCTGAAAGCGTCAAAGAAGCACTCCGACAATTAATTGCAAACGAGGACCATAAAAAACCGTATAGTGATCAACATATCAGCGATTTGCTGCAAAAAAAAGATATTGACATTGCCCGCAGGACAGTGTCCAAATATCGTGAAATGCTTAAAATTCCCCCTTCATCCAAAAGAAGGGAAAGGAATTGAGGTTTTCAATACCCCTGAAATTTAATTGACAGTCGGATTATTTTTTTTTGACATCTCCCCCAATATTTATTCACCTTGCCTTGACCGGCGTACAATTTAAATCCAATTTTTTATTTCAAATATCTTTTCAGCTCTCCCGGCCGTATTCGGTTCGTCCCCAAATTTTCGGTTTAAATTACAAGGAGGCATACCATAAAATGGTGTGATGTTCTCTGATTTGGCATATTTTTTGCGTGCATTTCAGGTAGTCTTTATTTTAAGTCATCATATGGTAAAAAGGAAATTTAGTCTATTTTCTTTACCGTTTCATCCCTTTACCACCTTTATTTTAAGGGGGAAAATAGACGGAAATGTTTAGCCTTTATTCCGAACCCGTAACAGTTTGGAAAATAGGTGTGCCGGAAAAAACATAATCAAATAAGCAAATAAGCAAATAACGGAGAATAACATGGCTAAAATAGATGCCTTTTTTAAGCTTATGCATGAACAGGGAGCTTCCGATCTTCATTTGGTCTCCGGTTCCCAGCCTATCCTCAGAATCCAGGGCGACATGGAAAGGATAAAATATAAAGTCCTGGAAAATGATGAATTGAAAGAGATGCTCTATGAGATTACCCCGGAAACTAAAATCAAGGTTTTTGAAGAAACGGGAGACTTGGACTATGCCTATGAAATTCCTGGATTAGCCAGGTACCGTGCCAACTTTTTCGAACAGAAATATGGTATCGGAGCAGTATTTCGTGAGATCCCCAGTGAAATATTGACGGTGGAGCAGTTGGGGCTTCCTTCGGTAATTAATCGGTTTGCCTTGCTCCAGAAGGGTTTGGTGCTGGTAACCGGACCGACCGGAAGTGGTAAATCAACCACCCTTGCAGCCATCATTGATTATGCCAACAAAAACAGGAAGGACCACATAATAACAATTGAAGATCCCATTGAATTTGTCTATAAAAGCAGGGGATGCATAATAAACCATCGGGAAGTGGGAGTGCATACCAAGTCATTTTCCAGCGCTCTTAGAGCCGCCCTCCGGGAAGATCCGGATATTATTCTGGTGGGAGAGATGAGGGATTTAGAGACCATCTCCCTTGCCCTAGAAGCTTCATCAACCGGCCATCTTGTCTTCGGAACACTCCATACTCAAAGTGCAACCAAAACTGTGGACAGGGTGATCGATGTTTTTCCGGCAGACCAGCAGGATCAAATACGGGTTACTCTGTCCGAATCCTTGAAGGCGGTAGTAGCCCAAACTTTATTAAAAAGGGCCGAGAAGAAGGGGAGAGTCGCCGCCCTGGAGGTCCTGATCGTCACTGCGGCAGTATCCAACCTTATCCGGGAAGCCAAGACATATCAACTGCCATCCGTTATTCAAACCGGAAAGAGGATGGGGATGATGAGCCTGGACGATTCAATCGTGGATTTGCTGCATAAAAAACAAGTATCTTCTGAAGAAGCTTATGAAAAATGTATCGATAAAGGTAAAATTGAACCGTTTTTGAAAAAACCACCTGATATTTTTTCATAAGGCGATCAGTTTTTTTAAAATCCTTCTTCCAGGTAACCATTTGCGGTGCTTTGATTGCAATCTACCCGGTTCACGGGTTTCCGGGTTTCACCACATGCAAAATGTTCGACAGTCTGGAAAAAATTTAGATGGTTTCTTTGTTTGCATTCTTTTTTTATATCCCGATAGTAATGCGGATCATGAGAAAAAATAGCGAAAATTAATACTAATTAGGGGTGATCATGAGAAAATCGGAGATGGATTATATATTTACCACTATGCTCCAAGCCCATGAGGGGGTATCGGACCTAAATTTTACCGTGGGCAGACCCCTCCAGGTGGAAGCCTCCGGTCAGCTGGTACCGGTTCCCATTTCCGAAAAAATTGAAGAATTGACTCCCTTTCAAACGGAAATGATTGCCCTCAATCTCATAAATTCCGACCGGCGGCTTACTGAGATATTAATCCGGGAAGGGAGCTGCGATTCTTCGTATTATCTCACCGGAGAAGCGAGGTTCCGGGTAAATGTTTTTTCCCAAAGAAGCTTCTATTCCCTCGTGATGAGAAAGTTGCCAACTGAAATTCCCACCATCGAGAGCCTCAAGCTACCCCGGGTATTTCATAAAATATCCCAGGAAAAAAACGGAATTGTTATGTTAACCGGTGCTACAGGTTCGGGAAAAACCACTTCATTGGCAGCTATGCTCGATGTAATCAACAAGGAAAGACCGGTGCACGTCATTACCCTTGAAGATCCGGTAGAATTCATTCATCACCACAATAAGGCTACCTTTAATCAGCGGGAGCTGGGAAAAGATTTTGACACTTTTGCCACCGGCCTCAGGGCTGCCCTCCGCCAGGCCCCAAAAGTGATTCTGGTGGGAGAAATGAGGGATCGGGAGACGGTGGAAATCGGACTCGCGGCTGCGGAGACAGGTCATCTGGTATTAAGTACCCTCCACACGGTAGATGCCGGGCAAACTATCAACCGAATCATCGGTATGTTCGATACTGACGAGGAAAAACAGATAAGAGTGCGATTGGCAGATACCACAAGATGGGTGGTATCCCAGCGACTACTTCCCAAGATCGGGGGAGGAAGGAAGGCAGTATTCGAAATTATGGGATCAAACCTGCGGGTAAAAGAATCAATTGAACATGGAGAATCCGAGGGAAAGACCTTTTATGAAATAATGGAAGTCAGTGAACCCTTTGGCATGAAAACCTTTGACCGGGATATTATCACAGCTTACCATAATGGATTGGTTAGCGAAGAGACCAGCGTCGCTTATGCTTCTAAAAAGTCAGTTGTGGGACGGGGAATAGACCAGATCAAGAGTGCTAAGGGAGAAAAGACCACCGATATTGAAGGGCTGAAGATTGATGAAGCGTACGGTGATGAATACGATCAATTTGGAAACTTGCTTGCTAAAAAGAGATGATGCCGATAATCCCGGGTGCATTGTGAATTATCCTTTTCCGGATAAAAAAATTATTAAGAAATAAGGTAAGAAATATGGAAATTTTTTGTGAGGCTTGTGCCGCTAAATTTAAAATTGCCGACGACAAACTCCCTAAAAATAAGATTTTAAATGTAGTTTGCCCCAAGTGTAAAAATAAAATTTATTTAAACACCATAACTCAAGGGCAGCCGGATGATAAATCAGATCCGGGCACTTCCCGGGAAAAAAAATTAACCGGACCGGATACGGCGACCCCTGTTACTGCTCCGGATATCGATGAGGCAAAATCCTTCTTTTTTGGGGAGGAAATCAAAACAGCTCTAACTTGTGATGATGTATCAAAAAATCAGGAGATGATACAGGCTGTTCTGGACGAATTGGGCTATTATGTCCATGTGGCCGCTACCCCCGATAATGCTCTGGACAAAATGAGATATAACCGATATGATCTAATAATTATTAACGAAGCTTTTGGGGGATGCAATTCTTCAAACAATCCGGTTCTCAATTACATCCAACCCATGCCCATGTCTACCAGAAGGAATCTATTCTGCGTTCTGATCGGAGATAATTACCGCACCATGGATAATATGGCAGCTTTTTCTCAAAGCGTCAACTTGACTGTTAGTTCTGAAGATGTCCCTAACATAAAAAAGATCTTGAGCAATGCCATCGCGGATAATGATAAATTTTACAAAGTATTTAAAGAAACCTTAAAAGAAACAGGTAAAATATGACGCCCCTTTCTCAAAAGCCTTCAAACAAATAGGCTGAATAATTTTTTGGATAAAGGATGGATATTGTCAATAAAATTGTTTAATTTATTCTTATTCGAGTATTAATATGATTAAAGAAAATGTAAAAAAAATATTGGGCGGGCTACCGGAAGGGGTTCAGTTGGTAGCAGCGGCAAAAACCAGGAGTGCCGAGGAAATCCTGAAGGCAATTGCGGGGGGAATTGAGATTATCGGGGAAAACTACCTCCAGGAAGCAAAAGATGCCTTTGCAATAGTAGGGAAAAAAGTGAAATGGCACTTTATTGGTCACCTGCAAACAAACAAAGTGAAAGATGCCGTAAAAATATTTGATATAATTGAGACCATAGATTCCTTAAGGCTGGCAAAAGAGGTTGACAAAAGGTGCCGGTTGGAAGGTAAGGTCATTCCGATATTGATCGAGATCAACAGCGGAAGGGAGAAGCGGAAATACGGAGTTATGCCCGAAGAAGCGGAAAGTTTGATCAAAGACATCTCTTCTCTCAAAAATATAAAGGTGCTGGGGCTTATGACTATGGGTCCCCTTGGAGGAAACCCGGAAGATTCTAGGCCCTGCTTCAAAGAAACCAAAAACTTATTTGAAACAATTAAATCCCGGAAAATTGAGGGAGTGGAGATGAAATACCTATCGATGGGCATGTCTAGCTCTTACCTGATTGCCATCAAAGAGGGGGCAAACATAGTAAGAATAGGGACCCGGATATTTGGGGAAAGAACCTGAACAAATTTAATGTATCTAATTTTAACCCTTAAATTCCTCGTATTGTGTTAGCTTTGGACTGATTTCATTTTAAATGGGGAAACCTGGTCCTCTGGGCCAGAATTCTTTACTCCTCGTCCCGATTGTGGACGGGTTGGTAACTACAGAGTGGTTCTTCTGCCATATAATCCCCACAAGCCTCATACGCCCTGGCTCGACAACCACCACAAACCATGCGGAATTCACAGATTCCACATTTTCCCTTTAAACTGGAGATATCCCTTAACTCATTAAATATTTTTGATTTCTTCCAGATTTCTTCCAGGCTTTTTTCTCTTACATTACCGCAATTGACTTCTAAATATCCGCAGGGCTGGGTATCGCCACGATGGGAGATGAAACAGAAAGAAATCCCCCCCAGGCAACCCCGTGTGGTTGCGTCGAGACCGTAAGTTCGGGGAGTTACTATTTTTCCTTCCTTCTTTGCCTCCTGCCGGAGAATTCGATAATAATGGGGGGCGCAGGTTGCCTTTAGTTGAAGAGGAACCTTATCCCTCTGTTTATAGAACCAGTAGAGCGTCTTTTCATAATCTTCCGGAGAAAGACTTTTTTCTACCATGTCCTTCCCGCGACCGGTGGGGACAAGAAGGAAGATATGGTGGGCAACCGCCCCCAGTTTTATTGACAAATTGAGAATCCCTTCGATCTGATTAAGATTATCCTGGGTAATGGTGGTATTGATCTGAAATTCCATACCCTCCTTTTTGGCAAACTTTATGCCGTTCATGGCCCCTGCAAAGGCCCCTTCCATTTGACGAAATTGATCATGGGCCGATGGGGTTTCACCATCGATGCTGATGCTGATCCTGGCGATCCCCGCCTCTACCATTTTTTTGATATTTTCATCATTAACCAGTGTGCCGTTAACCGCCATGACCATTCTTATCCCCCTCTTTTTTCCATGGGAAGCGATCTCGAATATATCTTCCCTCAAAAGGGGTTCACCTCCGGTAAGGATGATGATGGGATTGCTGAAAGAAGCAACATTATCTATAAGATCCAAACATTCACCAGTGGTGAGTTCGTTTTCATAGGGTCCTTCCTCTGCAGATGCCCGACAGTGGACACAAGAAAGGTTACAACTACGAGTGACCTCCCAGGCAATCATCCGCAATTCAGACTTAATCATCTAACCCCTCCCGGCATTTAATATCTTTGTCGCCTCTTCGGCAAAATAAGTGATGATAATATCCGCCCCCGCCCGTTTAATAGAAAGAAGAGATTCCATCATCAGCCGTTCTCCATCAATCCACCCAAGTTTTTCCGCCGCCTTGATCATGGCAAATTCTCCACTCACCTGGTAGGCCGCCACCGGCATCTGAAATTCCTGTTTAACCCTGAGTATAATATCCAGGTAATGACCGGCCGGTTTTATCATGACAATATCCGCACCCTCTTCAATGTCTAATCGTACTTCCCTGATTGCCTCATCGGAATTTCCCGGATCCATCTGATAAGAACGCCGGTCGCCAAATTGGGGCGCAGACTCGGCCGCTTCCCGAAACGGTCCATAAAAACCGGAGGCATATTTGGCAGCATAAGACATAATTGGAATGTTGTCATATGCATTTTCGTCAAGGATTTTTCTTATTTCCGCCACCCGGCCATCCATCATATCCGAGGGGGCCACCATATCCGCTCCTGCCTCCACATGGGAAAGGGCCATATTTGCCAGGACCTCCAGGGTTGAATCATTGTCCACCTCCCCGTCCACAACTATTCCGCAGTGACCATGACTGGTATATTCGCAAAGGCAGACATCGGTTATGACCATTAAATCAGGAACAGCCTCCTTTAAAGATCTCAACGCTGTTTGTATTATTCCGTTCTCGGCATAACCCTCCGAACCAAATTCATCTTTTTTTTCAGGAATGCCGAATAAGAGGACGGCCGGAATGCCCAGGTTAAATATTTCCTTTGCCTTTCCGACGAGGTAATCAACAGACAGCTGATAATTGCCGGGCATTGAACCGATCTCTTTTTTTATGCCTTTTCCATGGACTGTGAAAAGGGGCATGACCAGATGATCAGTTGAAAGTTGAGTCTCCCTGATCATCCTTCGGAAATCCTTGTTTTTTCTAAGCCTCCTTGGACGATAATCTGGAAAGTACATGCTTTCCTCCTTTCAAACCCTCACTTATCGTAATTTTCATGATTATCAATTCACTGTCAACAAATTAAGAAGGTCGGCCTTTTTGTTCACTTCGAAAAAAATCGACCTGTGCGGCTAGGTATTAGCTATTTAAGTGTTAGTTTTGCATGAAACCATTCAACATCCGCTTGATCTCGTTACATTTGCCGATTTAATTCCAACCTTAAGTTGAGCGATCAGCTATCAGCATACAAACGTTTAGCTTTGAACAACCGAGGTATTACGGGAGCTTGAAATAACACCCAATGGGTGAAAACTTGTAATAGCAAAACAGCCTGTGATCATTTTGGCTAATAGCTAACTGCTAAAGGCTAACCGCTCAGAATGAAAAACAGGAATGAAAAAAATACCGTCATCTCCAGGCTAAAATCTCGATGCCCCTTATCGGGGCACAAAAAATTAGGCAAAAACATACATAAGGGCCGTGGCATCTGCCACTACCGACCCGTCTTCCAGTTCTATGCGACCCCGGGTCTTTACTAATTTTCTGTTTTTTTGGGTTATCTCACCGATGATGTATAGTTTTTGATCGGACCTTGCCGGCTTGGAAAACTTAATTTCCATCTTAGCCGTAATGGTTTTTACCCCCTGGTAACGAGTAACATAGCCCATTGCTTCATCCAAGAGGGTGCATATTAACCCCCCATGGACAATCCCGGGCCAGCCCTGATGGTATTGATCGGGAAAAAATTCGGCCATGGCCGTTTCTCCCTCTTTGCGGAAATTGAGTTTAAGCCCTATGGGATTTTCGCTCCCACAGGCAAAACATTTTTTGAAACCCGCCTCAGTTTTAATCTTGACATTTCGCATCTAGTTTTTCAATGTTAACAAATAACTATTATCAGGGCTATTTAATTACTGAAACTATCTGGTAACCAGTTTCTTCCAGGGATTTAACAATGGGTTCCACCTCACATTTTTCCAATCTAAAAAAATAGACTCTTTTTGATTTACCCTGGTGGTAATTCGACATCCCCACACTGATTATCTCCCCCCCATTGGTCTTAATTATGCGGGAAACTTCCTCAAAGGCCTCGGGTTTTTCTCCCAGGATAACATCGATCCTGGAACTCGACTTTAAAACTCCCATAATCTCAATAAAAACCGCTAAAATATCCGCTACCGTGATAATTCCTTTTATTTTCCCATCTTTAACTACCGGTAATCCGCCGATCTTATTGCGATATATCAGCTCCACAGCTTCTTCAAGATCGGCATCCGGTTCAATGGTAATGGGATTTTTAATCATTACATCATCGATGATCATTTCATCCAGAAGAGAAGCAAGGTAGGCCTGCCTCATGTCAGACTCGGTGATAAACCCAACCAGACTATCGTTATCAACCACCGGAAGATGTCGGATGGAATACTTTTTCATCAAACCAATCGCCTCGGGTATGCTCATGTCTTTAGACACGGTAATCAGTTTTTCCGCCATCCTTTTCTTTACTTGCATGGTTTTATCCCTTTTACCTTTATATATTAATGATTACGTATAGCTCAATAAGGCGGGTTAACCCCTTGGTAAATCAGACAATAGACTATAAATCAGGTGTTTTCCCAAAAACAGTCACTTGCTAAAAAAATTGTAACCGTTCACGGTCTTTCAATGAAATGAATTTGAAAACGATAAAAAACATGCTCGGTATTGATTCCAATTTCGGGATTAGGGCTCGCAAATTCTTTTAAATTGTTCAAAAAAAAACTCATGGTTACATCTTAGATCCGGATTCTTGCCAATAGTTAACTGCAAACCGTAAACTGTCTGTGAACGGATACAAAAAATTAAACGCCAAAAAACATTTCGATCAACCAAAGGCGTTTTGAATTTGCAGTTGGAAGAAACTTGAACTATCAAAAAATATTAAAAACTTGAAGGTTTCCTTTTTACAAGGAAATCCCCGGCCAAAAAAACGGAAAAGATCTAAGTGAATTCAGGGGGCAGCCGTCTGAAAAATATAGCCGCCGGACATGTAAAGATCGCTCCGTTGTCTTGAAGTTTTAAGGGACGCCAATCTTTACCTTCTAATAAATTTTTAACACATCAACCAACCTTTTACAAGTAGTCCCTCAATATTTTGTTGATCTTTTCCATTAATGGCCGCCATATTAATCCCGGCCGAAAAAAGTGATGAAATCAAAATTTGGATTCACCAGTTGCATAATTGATGTAAACGCCCTATACTTTACGACTAATCGCTAGTGAAATTTTCGATAAAACGGCGCTCTGCATTTCCACTTGATAAATTACCGAGGAGACCTTATGCCTAAGAGCTTTCCCATGTGAAAACCATCAAAAAATTCGACCTGTGCGGTTAGGTGTTAGCTTTTGCATGAAACCATTCAACATCCGTTTGATCTCGTTACATTTGCCGATCTAATTCCACTTCAGTTGAGCGATTAGCTATCAGCGTTTAGCTTTGAAAAACTGAGGTATTACATAAGCAGGAAATAACACCAATGGGTGAAAATTTGTAATAGCAAAACAGCCTGTGATTTTTTTGGCTAATAGCTGACTGCTAAAGGCTAACTGCACAGCTTGAAAAAATTTACATGATTTTTTATGTCATGATCATCCTGCAAATCCTGTCTGTCAATAAAATGAAGGTTCCTTTATTATCAAGTGTGCCGGTAGTGTATGGACATTATATGAAAAAAATTAATCCTGCTGATTTGATCCGTGCCAAAAATGCCTCTTTTCTTCCAACTACCGAAGAAGAATTAAAGTCCCTTGGATGGGAAAGGCCGGATGTCATACTGGTCACCGGAGACAGTTACATCGACAGTCCGTATATCGGTGTTGCCGTAATCGGAAAAGTCCTCCTGAAAGCGGGTTTTAGCGCTGCAATTATTGCCCAGCCGGACATGAACTCGGATGATGATATAAAAAGGCTGGGTGAGCCGAAACTCTTCTGGGGAATATCGGGCGGATGTGTTGACTCCCTTGTTGCAAACTATACCGCATCAAAAAAAAGAAGAAGAAAAGACGACTACACACCCGGCGGCATA
>DAOWNY010000247.1 GCA_030642325.1 Deltaproteobacteria bacterium | reverse complement strand
CTCCCAGAACCGCACCCCCATCAAGAATCTCTACGTTGGAGGAGCCAGCTGTTATCCCGGAGGATGCGTGATCTGGGGTCCCGGCTATCTGGCTGCCGATACCCTGGCAGAGGACCTGGGGATCACCAAATGGTGGTCCGAGTCGGCAATTGTGAAGGAGGCAAGGGAGAAGGGGACGATTTAATCAAAATTAATATTTTAAAAGGAAGAAAAAAATGAACATCACACGAATTTTCACGTTGATTGCTTTAATTACATTTATGTTTAATATGACCGCCGGTTTTTCATTTGCCGAGGGACTTCCTTCCCATGAGAAATACGAGGGATCTATTAAGCCGGGGATAGTGATTACTGCACAAAATTGGGATCAATATTTTCCGGAACTCAAAAAGCTGCTCCCGCCAAGCAGACTTCAATGGTACGGCATGGGGGTGAAGGCAGGGAAGATAATCATGCCCATAAAAGAAACCAAGTGGGAAAAATTGACCAAGGGGGTTTATGAAGCTACAAAAAAATACAGCTCCCAATGTAAAATCGGTCCCAATAATACTTTGGTTGGATGGAAAGCGGGTATCCCGTTTCCCGATCCCAAGAGAGCAGTTGAACTTGTCTGGAACTCTTATACTGAGGTCAACCGGGGAAATTCACATGACGACCTCCTTTTTTATAGCTGGTTCGGACTTTTTAAAGGGATGAAACATCAAAAGCATTTTCGATGGGAACTTCGTAAAAAGCATTATGTGGGAAGGACGGATATTGAACCTTTGGGTTGGATGCCGGAAGCCGACTCAAGCGGGTTGTGCAGCAAGGAGTCCATGTGGATTGCGGAGCCCCATGAAGTAAAAGGATTTACCCAGCTTAGAATTCGTTATTGGGATATAAATAAAACAGATGAGTGCTACGCCTATATCCCTGCCATTCGAAGGATACGAAGGCTGACCGGGGCGGACGTAAACGACCCTATTCTGGGGAGCGATTGCATATTTGATGATTTTGAGGTTTGGAGACAAAAACTAAATTCAAAAATGACATTTCAGGTTTTGGAGTGTAAAGATTTTTTGGTACCCTGCGTTTATCATGAAAAATTACCCTATGATTACAGAAAACACGGTGCCTGTGTCCAGGTGGATTGGGAAATAAGGCCGTTATGGGTAATGAAGATTGATATTAATGAATCCGATTATATCTATCAGAAAAGAATTGTGTGGGTTGATAAGGATACCTTCACCAATTACTGGGGGGAATGTTATGACCAGCGGGGAAGGTTGTGGAGAGCCAACGGTCCTCATCCCATTTCCACTGATGATTTAAATTTTAGGGCGATGTTTAACTGGATGTATATGAATTTTCAAACCAACCATTACACGATGATGGCAGGGTATCCTACTTACGGACTTCCGGAATTTAAACCTTTAACAAAAAAAGCTTTTACCGTCAGGGGATTGATGAAAATGGCGAGATAATTTATTGATAGAAAAAATTGGGTGGTCTTTTATGGGCATGCATAAAAGATTATATAAAAAGTTAAATATCATGTCCCCGGAATTACGGATATGTTCTTTTATTGATGAGAAATGATTTTTAAGTAAAAATGATTTTAGAGTTGATCTGTATTGAGCGGAACCGGTAATTGATAATTTATCAAGGAAAAGAAAGGATATGTTTATGACACCAAAAGGTTTGCGCGAATTTATTGCTTTATTGGAAGGGAAAGGACATCTAAAGCAGATTGATAAGGAAGTGGATTGGAATCTGGAGGCAGGGGCAATTTCCCGCAGAGGATGCGAGCTTAAGTTGCCCGCCCTGTTATTTAATAAGTTAAAGGATTATCCTGCGGGTTATCGATTGATGGCCAACCCGTTGGCTACTTTTCCCCGGTTAGCTTTGGCCATGGGTCTTTCCGAGGATACCTCCTATACGGAACTGGTCGATCAATATCTGGAGCGGAGCACTACCATGATTAAACCGATTCAGGTAAAGAACGGCCCTTGTAAAGAAGAGATTATTCAAGGTGATGACGTAGACATATTGAAATTCCCGGTTCCGCTCATTCACGAGGGTGACGGAGGGAGGTATATGGGTACCTGGCATCTGGTAGTAACCAGGGATCCCGACAGTGACTGGGTTAACTGGGGTATGTACCGGCAGATGGTGCTGGATAAAATCAGCATGGGAGGTATCATGGTTCCTTTCCAGCACGGCCCCATGCAGTATTATCAGAAATATGAGGCCCGGGGCAATCCAATGCCGTTTGCCACCTGCATCGGGGTTGACCCCCTTTCTACTTTGGCCGCCTGTAACCCGGTTGAATACGGGGTAAATGAGGTGGAGGTGGCCGGCGGTCTCCGGGGAGAACCCATTGAACTGGTGAAATGTGAAACTTCGGATCTCCTGGTGCCGGCTAATGCTGAAATTATAATTGAAGGGGAAGTGCTGCCGGAAGAGAGAAGGGACGAAGGTCCCTTTGGGGAATATACCGGCTATATGGCGGGAGGAAGAGCCCCCCGGCCGGTTTACCGGGTAAAGGCTATTACCCATCGGAAGAACCCAATTCTTACCATGTCCAATATGGGAGTACCGATTGATGATTGCGATATATCCAATAGCATCGGTTTTGGAGCGAGGTTGACCGGGGAGCTTAGAAAAAAAGGGTTTCCCATCCGTGGGTCGGTTTGCATAATTCCCCAATGCAGTCTGTTTGTGGCAGTAGTTTCGGTTAAAGTGCCCTATGCGGGGATTGCCCATCAGATCGCCAGCACCATATGGGCGGATAAGGCCGGGGTATTTACCCCCTACGTGGTGATATGCGATGAAGATGTTGATTCCAGCAATATGGATGAAGTAATGCATGCCATTGCTACCAAATGTCACCCGGCCAAGGGGATTATGATATTTCCCCAGAGCACCGGAAATCCTCTGTATCCCTTTTCTGATGCCCACGAAAGAACGTATGCGAAGGCTCCCAAGTGTCTCCTGGATTGTACCTGGCCGGTGGACTGGCCAAAAGAGGATATCCCCCGCAAGGTATCCTTTGATGTCTGTTATCCTTCGGAAATAAAGGAAAGGGTGTTAAGGAACTGGTCCAGCTATGGGATCGAATAAGCTTTAAAGGGTTTTACATATATTTCAAGAGAGTGTAAGCATTATACACGTTCAAAGATCAAGAGGGATTGGTTTTGTAGTGTGTGCTTACTTAATTGTTTCATCCGGAACCAATCTCAAACAAGGAGGGATTTTTTAATGGCAGATGAAAAATACGATGCGATTGTAGTTGGCGGAGGCAATAAAGGTTTGATCACGGCAATGTATCTTACTAAATACGGGGGCATGAAGACCGGGGTGTTT
>DAOWNY010000136.1 GCA_030642325.1 Deltaproteobacteria bacterium | reverse complement strand
GAGTTTTTTGCCAAGGCGATTTTGCAGGCAGGTAAGGCCGGGGGAAACGCCTACAAAACCGTGTTGGGACAGACCATTGAAATGGTGCCCCAGCAAGACCCAGGTATGATTAAGAGCGGAGATTATCTGCCGATCAAGGTAATATTTAAAGGTAAACCCCTTGCCGGTGAATTTGTGTATGCCACTTATGTGGGATTCTCCACAAAAGAGGATTATGCCTATACAACCAAAACCGATCATGAGGGTATAGCCGGGATTCGAATTACAAATCCCGGTATCTGGTGGGTTAAGGTTCCATATAAGGAACAACACGAAGACAAATCAGAATGCGATGTGGATCAATATGCCACCATACTGACCTTTGAAGTAAAATAAGGATGTCTTGTAAGTATTAGTTTGCGGCTATTTTAGCAATAATAAACGGCAACTTAATGAAATATAAAAAGCTAATAATTTTTTCAACTATAATTTTTTTGTTACCTCCGGCGCTTCATGCACACGGAGTAAAGGGAAAACTTGCATCAGGCGGAATCGTTGTGGCTGCCGAATATGATGACGGCAAGCCCATGAACTATGCCCGGGTAAAGATCTCTGCTCCAGGTTCCAAGCTGCCCTTTCAATCAGGAAGGACAGATAGAAACGGCAGGTTTTGTTTTTTTCCCGATGTTTCGGGTGACTGGAAAGTGGTGGTGGACGATGAAATGGGACACCGGCTGGCAATTATGGTGCCGGTAAACGAGACAAGGGAATTGAAAACGGACAAACAGATCGGGGGATCGGTTGAGAGTTCTCTTTCCAGGTATGAAAGGGCTTTAATGGGTATCTCCATCATCTTTGGCATTTTTGGGTGTCTTTTGGGATGGAAGGGGTACAAAAAGGCTAAGGAAAAAAATCCAAAGGGATAATCAAATTTGTATCCGTTCACAGTTCACGGTTTGCAGACAGTTAACTTTTTTCCTGAATTGAGCAATTAGTCTTTAGCAAATTGCTATTAGCCAAAATGATCACAGGATGTTTTGCCATTACAAACTTTCACCCATGAAGATTTAGCAGCCTTGAATAATTTAAAAGAACTACGAGCCCTAATTCCGGAATTGGAGTTGATATCAAACATGTTTTTTATCGTTATAAAATTCATTTCATTCAAAAAACCGTGAACGGTTACTGAAATTTAAAGGTTCAGGGGTGGGGAGCATCCTATGAAAGTTGAAGAGGTATTGCGGTCGATTAATAACAAAGATGTGGAGTTTATCCAGAGAATGGTAAAGGTGGAGTATGATAACAAACTTCAGTGCCCATTGAAGTTTGTTTATCAGAAACGGGAATATAAAACTACTGAAGTCCTGGGCATCTTCAAGGGGGATCTCTCCCCCGGGGACCTTGCCTTTCTGGTAAAAGCTGAGGATGAAAATGTGTATCTGCTTTATCTTCATTTTTTCGATTCCCAACCCCCGGGTTTTATATACCCGGGTTACTGGATATTGAATCTTCGGGTATTGAGAGATGAGGAGTTAATGTTTCTTAATCGGGAGGAAAGAAAGATGCTGGTCAATATGCAGTTAAAAAGGATGGCTGACTTCCACGGACACCTTTGCCCGGATCTCATCATCGGCTGTCGCGCCTGTGAGATGGCCCTGGAAATTTTATCTAAAAAGGAAGAGGTGACTGGGGGCTTTTCGGTGATTGCCGAGAATAACTCCAGCGCCCTGGATGCTATTCAGTGCATTACCGGTTGTACCCTGGGTAACCGGAGACTGGTGGTATATGATTCGGGTAAGCATAAATACACCTTCATTATGAATCGGAGCGGTTTTGCGGTTAACCTTTCTCTAAAGGAACAGCGCTTCGGGGACGAGAAAATATATTTTCAGCTGGAAGAAAAAATATTAAAAGATGAGGCCACCATAGATGAGGTTTCCCACTTCCGGAAATTTTTGGATGATCGGGTGAAAAAGTTACTTTCCCTCAAACATGATGATCTTTTTGAAACAGTTAAAACAAGGAGAAAGTCGCCCCGAACCGAAACGCCCACTGTCTTTTCTCGATGTTCTCAGTGTGGAGACATGGTTTTGAAATCAAAACTTTTGAACCGTAAAGGTTCTTTTGTCTGTAAACCCTGCTTTGAGATGTTAATCCATATTCCTTCCCCTGCCACCTACAACTGAAAAAGTGGTTTTTGCAAGAAAGAATTAGGAATATATGAAACCGTTTGAAAATACAGAAGATAGGAGCTCGATAAGAAAAATCTGGAATTGGCTATAAGCTATAATGGCAATTATATTTTAAGTTTTGGTCCAGGCAGGCTGGGCAGAGGAAGCAAAAATAATCAGACTGGAAGAGGTGGTGGTAACGGTATCAGTTCAATAAACAGGGGTAACTGCACCTGGATTCCCGCGTGTGCGGAAATGACGGTAAAAAACTATACTTAGACAAAATATTCCAAGCTATGCGGTTAGCCTTTTGCAAATTGCTATTAGCCAAAATGATCACAGGATGTTTTGCTGGTACAAATTTTCACCCATTGGGTGTTATTTCCAGCTTGCGTAATACCCCGGTTTTTCAAAGCTAAACGCTGATTGCCGACAACTGATCGCTCAACTTAAGCCGGCATTAGATCGGCAAATGTAACGAAATCAAGCGGATGTTGAATGGTTTCATACAAAAGCTAACACCTGACAGCTAATACCTAACCGTACAGGTCGAAAAATTTAGGAATTTAGGGGAGAAAATTTTTATAAATTTTTTTAGTATTTAGATAAGGAGTGAGGATGAAAAATAATCAACATAAAAAGACCATGCTTGCAGCTCTGGCAACCGTAATAGCAATAATATTTTTTATTCCCTTTGCCTTTGCGGATGATGAAGAAACAGAAGAAGTGCACAAACTTGAACTGATCACGGTTATTGCCACCAAAACGCCTAAAGAATCGCTGGATGCCCCGGCAAGCACTTCGGTTATTACAGAGGATGAAATTGGTGCTTTTATCTCCGAGCATCCCTTTAAACCTCTTACCCGGACGGAAGGGGTATGGCCCCGGCAGTACCGGGGGCTGGCGGATTACTGGGCCCGCCCCCTTTTCCGCGGCCACAGGGCGCTGGTTCAGGTTGACGGGGTAAACTGGTACGATTACGGTTACTATTATCATACCGGTTCCATTCCCATGCCGGATGTGGAAAGGATAGATATAGTAAGGGGACCGTTTTCCGCGCTATACGGCACATTGGCTCAAACTGCGGTAATTAATTACACCACCAAGATACCAAAAAAAATGGAGGTTGATGCCTCCGCCTCTTACGGCGACTGGAACAGCCGATTTTACGTTTTTAGGATTGCCGATCGGCCTTTTGGTAAAGAGACGATTGTCAAAAAAATTTCCTGGCTGAAAGATATACTTGGCGATCGCTTTTTTTACTCCTTCAGTTTCAAATCCCGCACTTCGGACGGGTATGCAACAACCCCCTCTTACAAAAGTTTAAGAAGTCCCGTTACCGGCGCCCTTAATCCCGAAATACCGGCTGTAACCGGCTGGCAGAAGGATATCGATCCCCAAACCGGAAAAAGCCGGTACAAAATCGGACATCAGGGGGACAACTGGTATGAAGATGACAGCGTTTTTTTTAAAACCGGATACGATTTTGCTCCCGATACCAGCTTATGGTACAGCCTTAATATCAGTGAATTTGAATATGGCTGGAAAGATGGAAAAAGTTTCCTGATGGACCCATCCGGCGCTACGCGGCATGACGGCGATGTCTATGTGCATGATGGGGAAAACACCTACGCATTGACATTAAATCCTTTTCTTTTTACCTCGGACGAAAAGACAAAAGAATCCGTGGTCCACACCCTCCATTTTAACCACTCGATACCAGACCATCTGGATATTGTTGCTACTTTCGGATTCAACGATAAGCAAAGCACCACCCACTATGTCAGCAAAAGCAGATACAAGGTGGAAGACAATTATCTTGCTCAGGCTGATCTGGCGGGCACCTTTCATTTTTTAGAAAACAGTTGTCTGATCACCCTGGGAATTCAGGGTGTTCAAGAAAATGTGGACATAGAAGACAGAAACCTTTCCAACCCCTACGATGAGGACAGCGTTGTTTCCATAAGGGAAGAAACCTCGGGCAGAAACCGTATTCTGGGGACATTTATTCAAGCGGAGTATTCACCGGTGGACTATTTGACCGCCTATCTGGGCGGTCGCTACGACCACTGGTGGGGAGACGATGCTGATTACTCCAATATCGACGGAGAATATACCAAACACCCGGACACCGACGACGGACAGTTCAGCCCCAAGGTATCCCTCGTTTACCGTCCTCTGGAAAACGGCAGCATCAGGGCTTCCTATGGCGAAGCCTTTACCGCGCCTTCTCTGTACTACCGAACCGCAACCTACTATTGGGAAGGAGGCGGAAGCATATCAATGGCCAATCCCAATCCCAATCTTGACCCTACAACCAATAAATCCTGGGAGATTGGCACGGAATGGGAATTCTGGGAAAAACGTATCAGGTTTAAAACAACTTATTTTGAGAACGATTTTGAAGACTTGATTATAAACAAGAAAAAAACTTCCACACTTCCGGATGGAACCCAGTTAATAGAAAAACAGCGGATTAATGCCGAAGATGCCGAGGTAAATGGCCTGGAGATTTCGGTTGAAGCCGTTCTTCCCTACAACATAAAAGGGGGGCTGTTTTATACCCATAACTGGTCTAAGTATACCAAGACCGATGATCCTTCCAGACGGGGATGGGAAGTAGATGAAACCCCAACGGATATGTGGAGCCTCTGGCTCGGGTATTTCGGCCGGATTATTGATGCCGGCGTTAGCTATAGATACTGCGACAACCGGTATGATGACGAAAAAACCCAATATGCCGATACCACCTACAAAGGAGATGACGACTATAATATCGTCGATGCCAAGCTGACCTTCAGGCCGATGGACCGTATATCCCTTTCCATTGCTGTGGATAATCTGTTCAATGAAAAATATTATGAATATTACCGGACTCCCGGCCGTTTCTGGCTTGGCAGCATTGATGTTTCTTTTTAAACCTCTCTTAAGTTTCGGCCTCAATTTTTAGGAAAAAAATTATGGAAAAAACAAAAAGATCAATTAAAAGATACTGGAACTGGAGAAGCAAAAGTTATGGTTATGATGGGGATAAATCAATCAAAATTACCCGCAAATGGGAAACCATATTAAAGGACCTGGTTTCAGATGTT
>DAOWNY010000040.1 GCA_030642325.1 Deltaproteobacteria bacterium | reverse complement strand
CGGGATTATTCGTCAAGCGTAGGAATAACCACCGGTCACCCTGCAGGGGAGGAAACTTCCGGAATAGACTGGCAGAGTCTGGCGGGCCTTGAAACCATAGTTTTTTTTATGGGGATAGGTAACCTTGCAAAAATTATCGACAAACTTATCAAGCATAATAAAGCTCCCCTGACTCCCGTCGCTATAATCCAGGACGCCACCTTACCCGGCCAGAAGGTTATCACCGGTAATCTGGATAACATTGTTCAAAAAGCCGGGGAGTCGGCTATCCATCCCCCGGGCTTGATCATAATCGGCGAGGTGGTAAAGTTAAGAAAAAAGTTGGGCTGGCTCGAACAGCGGGAGGAAAAATTTAGCAGAGCGGATAAGAGCCGGGGAGCCGTATGCGCAGAATTAAGTGCCCTTGAAAAGCGGGAAGAAACAAACAAAAAATATGAAGGACCTGCGGTGATTGCCATCACCGAAAAGGGGCTTAGGCTGGCTGGGAAAATTGAGGGCTTGCTCAAGGGGGCGGAAATATTTGTTCCCGCTACCTTGGGGCTTTCCGGCGATCGGGCGGTGAAATTCTACTCCGGCAGTTTGAAGGAACTGGTTTCCGAACTGTTTACCACTCATCGGGCATTGATTTTTATCATGGCCTGCGGGATTGTGGTGCGAATGATTTCCCCTCATTTAAAAGATAAATATCATGACCCGGCGGTGGTGGTGGTGGATGAAGGGGGAAATTCTTCCATCAGTCTTCTTTCCGGGCACGAAGGAGGGGCCAATGTCCTGGCAGAAAAGGTAGCTGATTTGATCGGTTCCCGGGCGGTAATTACCACCGCCAGTGAGATTTCTTCCCCATCCCCGGTTGTGGTGGGAATCGGCTGCCATAAAGGGATTTCCAAAGAAGAACTGGAGCAGGCAATATTTGATGTTCTTGAGGAATTAAATCTTTCTTTGAGCGAGGTCAGGAATCTGGCTACTTTTGATGGACGGAAGAATGAAAAGGGATTGATGGAATTTTCCCGGCAGTACCGGGTACCGCTGGAAACTTTTACCCTTAATCGATTGAAAGATGTCCCTCTTTATTCGGAAGCCTCCCCATGTGTGGAAAATGCCCTGGGGGTGAAAGGAATTTGCGAACCGGCAGCTTTGCTCAGCGCAAACAGCGAAGATTTGATTTTAAAGAAGAGAAGGTGGAAAAATTTAACTATGGCCGTTGCCAGGGTGAATTCGACATGAGATATATGAAAGCGGCCTTATTGAGATCCCCGGGGCATCTCACGGTGGATGAAGTTCCCGTGCCTTCCTGCCCGGAATCGGGTATTTTGGTGGAGGTGAAGGCCTGCGCCATCTGCACCTCGGATGCAAAGATGGCAAAATCGGGTCATCCCGCCCTGATTTATCCCCGGATTTTGGGCCACGAAGTCTCCGGAGTGGTGATGGAAAGTCGGTCCCTGGAAATTCGGGAGGGAAAACGGGTGCAAATTTTCCCCGGTCTCAGGTGTAAAAAATGTATTGCCTGGCTTCGGTGTCAGGGGGGGGATATTCAAGCTGTGCGGTTAGCCTTTAGCAGTCAGCTATTAGCCAAAATGATCACAAAATGTTTTGCTATTACAAATTTTCACCCATTGAGTGTTATTTCAAACTCCCGTAATACCTCGGTTTTTCAAAGCTAAACGTTTGTGTGCTGATAAGCTGATCGCTCAACTTAAGCTGGAATTAGATCGGCAAATGTAACGGGATCAAACGGATGTTGAATGGTTTCATGCAAAAGCTAACACCTTATAGAACAGCTAATACCTAACCGTACAGGTCGGGTATATTCAAAGGAACTGGTAGAGCCGGTGGCAAAGGTAATGAAGGAAATCGGTTACCAAAGAGCGATGGTGTTTCATAGAATGAATGGAGAGGAAAAAATGGAGAATCTTCTGAGGAGCATCGAACAATGAAGGCCCCTTGTCTGATGGTGCAGGGAACCAGTTCCCACGTGGGAAAGAGTATAATAGCAGCCGCCTTTTGCCGCATTTTTCGGGATGATGGCTACCGGGTCTGTCCCTTCAAGTCCCAGAACATGTCTTTAAATTCCTTTGTTACCCGGGAGGGGGGGGAAATGGGAAGGGCCCAGGTAGTTCAGGCGGAGGCGGCCGGAATTGAACCCAGCGTAGATATGAATCCCATCCTTTTAAAACCGGAGGGTGAAAAAAGAACCCAGGTGGTGGTGATGGGAAAGCCCATCGGACAAATGCAGGCCGAGGGATATTATGATTATAAAAATCGGCTCTGGGAGGTAATAAAAGAAGCCCTGGATCGAATCAGGTCCGGCTATGACCTGATTGTGATGGAAGGGGCAGGCAGTCCCGCTGAGATAAACCTGAAAGAAAACGATATTGTAAATATGAAGATGGCCGAGCTGGCCGATGCCCCGGTAATTCTGGTGGCTGATATCGACCGGGGCGGGGTGTTTGCCTCCATTGTGGGGACCCTGGAACTGCTTGACCCGCCGGAAAGGGATCGAATCCAAGGGTTTATTATCAACAAATTCCGGGGGGATCTCAATTTACTGACTCCGGGTTTAGACACTTTAGAAAAACGTACCCAAAAGCCGGTGCTGGGAGTGATTCCCTATTTTCATGACATCGACATTGACGAGGAGGATTCAGTTGCCCTGGAAGATAAAAATATTACCGCCCAATCCCAACAAGCCGGGCTGGAAATTGCGGTTATACAACTTCCCCGCATATCAAATTTTACGGATTTTACTCCCTTTAAAAAAGAAGGGGGGGTGTTTCTTTATTACGTAACCAGACCGGAAGAGATGAAAGACCCTGATCTGGTTATTATTCCGGGAAGCAAAAGCACCATAGCTGATCTAAAGTATTTAAAGACGGCAGGTTTTCCCCGGGTCCTTCAGAGGATGGCCGGGGAGAAAAAAATGATAGTCGGGATCTGCGGTGGCTTCCAAATGCTGGGAAAAGAGATCCGGGATCCTTTAAATGTTGAGTCGGATCATTTGTATGAAGAGGGCTTGGGACTTTTGAATATCATCTCTACCTTTGAAGCGACCAAGGCTACCCATCAGGTGAAGGCCAGGGCAATTGCCGAAGACCCCGGCTTTTTGGGGGAGACGGTTTCGGGTTATGAAATCCATATGGGGAGAACCGAACTATCAAAAGGGGTAATTCCGGTTTTTACCATCTTTGAGCGCTCCGGAGAAGGGATTTCCCGGTCCGACGGGGCCGTCTCCCCGGATGGCAGGATTTGGGGAAGCTATATCCACGGTCTTTTTGATAATGCCTTGCTCCGGCGCCGGCTGCTTGACCGGCTGAGAAAAGAAAGAGGCTTGAAGAAAGGGGAGAAAGTTAAATCAGATCCGATTGATGAATACAAAGATCGGCAATATGACAAGCTGGCCCGGCTGGTGAGGGATAATCTGGATATGAAAAAGATTTACCGGATTATTGGAAATAATATTTCCGGTTAATTATTATTTGAGATTCGTAAATGACCATTAATGTCATATTTGCCTATATCCTGGATCTTCTCCTGGGCGACAACCCCCGTTTTCCTCATCCGGTAAGGGGGATGGGGAAGGCCATCAACTTTCTGGAGGGAATTTTGCGGCGGCTTCCCTTAAACCTCTATGTTTCAGGGGGTCTCCTGGTGATCATCCTGGTGGGAGGGACTTTTTTTCTGATAAGGGAAATCAATATCCTTTTTTCCTGGATAAGCCCTTTTTTGGGCAGGGCAATATCAATTTATTTTATTTATACTGCCTTATCGGTGCGGGATCTGGACAAGGAAACCAGGGAGGTTTACCGGGCATTACAGGAAGATGATATCATCCTGGCCCGACAAAAACTCTCCTTAATTGTGGGAAGGGACACCAAAAATCTTGCCCCGGATGAGATAATCCGGGCCTGTGTGGAGACGGTGGCCGAAAATACGGTGGATGGAGTGATCTCCCCCCTTTTTTATGCCTTTATGGGAGGAGCACCTCTGGCGCTGGCCTTTAAGGCGGTAAATACCCTTGATTCCATGATAGGCTATAAAAATGAAAGGTATATTAAGTTCGGATGGGCAGCGGCCCGTCTGGATGATCTTATCAACTTCATCCCCGCCCGTCTCAGTGCCCTGATTATCCCTCTCTCGGCCTTGATACTGAAAGGAAACGGCAGAAGATCTTTTTTTACAATGGTAAAGGATAGAAAAAATTCTTTCAGCCCCAATGCCGGTATTCCCGAGGCGGCCTTTGCCGGTGCTCTGGGAATAACCCTGGGGGGAAGAATAAGTTATCATGGAAAAGAGTCGGTAATTCCCGTGATGGGACAGGAGTCAAAACCGAGGGAGAGAAGAGACATTCCGGAGGCTATTAAATTGATGTATCTGGTATCCCTGGTTTCTCTTATAATTGGAGCGGTATTAAGATGGCTTTGAGCGGATTCGTAATTGCGGGCACCCACAGCGGAGTGGGTAAAACAACCCTTTCTCTGGGGATAATGGCCGCCTTAAAACTAAGGGGCCTGAAAATTCAGCCTTTTAAAGCCGGTCCCGATTTTATTGATCCCCAATACCATTTTTTGGCAGCCGGCATCAAATCCCGCAACCTCGATTCATGGATGCTTTCCCGAAACTTTTTACTGAAATCTTTTTATCGAAATTTACAAAACAGGGATATTGCCGTAGTGGAAGGGGTAATGGGATTTTTTGACGGCTACGGGGCAAAGAGTGAGGGGGGATCTACTGCAGAGCTGGCCGAATGGCTGAATCTTCCGGTAATCCTGGTGGTGGATGCCAAAGGGATGGCCGGAAGCGCCGGAGCCCTGGTTTACGGTTTTGAAAATTATGACCGATCGGTCAATCTGGCCGGGGTAATTTTTAACCGGGTAGGGAGCGAAAAACACTACCAATATCTCAAAGAGGCGCTTGAAGGCAGGTGCAGGGCAGAGGCGTTGGGCTTTATTCCAATAGATGAAGAAATAGAAATCCCGGAGCGGCATCTGGGGTTGATAACCACCGCTGAAAATCCTCTCTCTCCCGTTTTTTTCCGGCGGCTGGCCAAACTGGTGGAAGGTCATATCGACCTGGATAGAATATTAGAATTTGGTAAATTAACAAAGGAGAGGGGAGGGGACCTTCCGGAAAATACGGACTCAGAAACATTGTTTGAAAAAAAGGCTATTGCGGTATCTTCGCAGCCTCGCCCTAAAATTGCCGTGGCTTGCGATGAGGCGTTCTGTTTTTATTATGAAGATAACTTTGATATTTTAAGGGGGCTTGGGGCGGAACTTGTTTTTTTCAGTCCCCTCCGGGACCCTCACTTACCGGGTGGGATCAGGGGAATCTATCTGGGCGGCGGTTATCCGGAATTGTTTACCCAAGAGCTGGCCGCCAATAAATCCATAAAAAAAGAGATTAGAGATTTTGCCGAAAAAAAAGGGGTAATTTACGGGGAATGCGGGGGGTTTATGTACCTAACCCAAGGGATATTCGATTTTGAGGGTAACTTCCACGAAATGGTGGGCATATTCCCCACCCGGGCCCGAATGCTGAAAAGACTTTCTTCCCTGGGCTATTTTTTTGTGGAAGTCATCGAAGATAATATCCTTTCTCCTGCAGGAGGGGAAATCCGGGGTCATCAATTTCACTATTCCGAAATCGAAGCAATGCCGTCCGGGGTATCGACTACTTACCTGATACGAAAAAAGAAGGGGGACAAAAACGTCAGGGAGGAAGGGTTCGTCTTTAAAAATGTCCTGGCAAGTTATATTCACCTCCACTTTGGCGCTAACATCGATTTTGCCAAAGGGTTGGTGAAAAGCTGCAGTTAGATTTTAAAACTTACAAATCTGATCTGGGGAAGGGTAAATGCCGAAAAGAAAAGGTTTGATTATTGTTCATACCGGTACCGGCAAGGGAAAGACTACGGCAGGTCTGGGTATGGCCCTGCGGGCGACGGGCCATAAGTTTAGGGTTCTCATGATCCAGTTTATTAAAGGAAGCTTAAACAGCGGGGAAATTAAGGCCGCTTCCCGGCTGCATCCTTTTTTTGATATTGTTCCCATGGGAAAGGGATTTATCGGGTTAAAGAACAAGACGGCAGACCCGGAGGATCAAAAAGCAGTGGCCTCTGCCTGGAGATTTGCTGAGAAGAGAATTGCCTCGGGTGAATTCGATATGATTATTTTAGATGAGATCAACTATGCGATTGATTATAAGCTCCTTTTGGTGGAAGATATTCTGAAAGTACTGGCCCGAAAACCGGATTCCCTTCATCTGGTCCTGACCGGAAGAAACGCCCATCCCCGCATAATTGAGCTGGCTGATCTGGTGACCGAGATGAGAGAGATCAAGCATCCTTTTCAAAAAGGAATCAAGGCCCAGAAGGGGATCGAGTTTTAGGATCAATCCCGGGAAGACTGTCAATTTTGGCGTATCAGCTAAATAAAATAGGGGTAACTGCACCTGGATTCCCGAATGCGCGAGAATCCGGAAGGGTTGTTGAAATAAAGGGGCTTGCCCTGTTTATTTTGATGTTACATTTTGGCAATAGTTTATCTTTTTGAAATTATGGTTGAACCTGTCTGTGTCGAGACCATTTGTTTCATGAAGCTAAAGTACTAATGATTTTGTGATTATAGTCATGCGAATGATCGATGGGAGAAATGATGAAACCCAAGGAAATCGAACGGGAAAGTTTTCGGATCATTGACGAGGAAGTCGGGGACCACGGATTTGACTTTGAACAATGGAGTATTGTAAGAAGGATAATCCATACTACCGCCGATTTTGAATATATCCGGACGATTCGCTTTTATCCCGAGGCGATTCGGGCGGGAGTTAAGGCAATTACCCGGGGAAAAAATATTATTACCGATACGGAAATGCTGAAATCCGGAATCCGGAAAAGAGACCTGGAATCATTTGGAAACAAAGTAATTTGTCTGATGAATGATCCTAAAATACATGAAGAGGCAAATAAAGCGGGAACCACCCGCGCCCGGGCTGCGGTGGATTCTGCGAGTTCCCTTATGGAAGACGGAATTTACGCAATCGGAAACGCCCCCACCGCCCTTATTCGTATTCTTGAGTTGATTAAAGAGGGACAAGCGCGTCCTGCGGTCATTATCGGGTTTCCGGTGGGTTTTGTGAATGCCGTTGAATCAAAGCGCGCTCTGGTGGAAACAAAATATCCCTCTATTTCCAACCTGAGCCGGAAGGGCGGATCTAATGTGGCGGCCAGTGTGGTGAACGCACTGATCAAGCTTGCACGGGAAGGAAATAATCATGAAAAAAGAGGGTAGACTTTTTGGGATCGGGGTGGGGCCGGGTGACCCGGAACTTATGACCGTTAAGGCAGTTCGTGTGCTTAGGGATGTCCAGGTTATTTTTGCTGCCGCATCCAGCGGGAACAACTACAGTGTTGCTCTGGAGATTGCCCGTTCCCATATCCCCCGGGAAATTCCGGTGATCAAGCTTTCTTTTCCCATGATCCCGGATCGATCCGCTCAGCAGAAGGCCTGGAAGAAAAATGTCGATCTGATCCTTAAAGAACTGGAAAAAGGCCATGATGCAGCTTTTTTGACTTTGGGGGACCCTTTAATCTATTCCACCTACGGTTATATTATTACCGAGATGGGAAAAATTATTCCTCCGGTGGAGATTGAAACCATACCCGGCATTACCTCTTTTCAGGCGGCCGCTGCCCTGACCGGTCTTCCCCTGGTGGAAGGGGAGGAGTCATTATTGGTGATTTCCGGATCAAGAGGAGGGGAATATTTAAGAAAATCAGGCGGCCAGGCGGACAACATAGTAATGTTAAAGACCTACCGCCACCTTAAAGATATCTATTCCATTTTAAGAGAGATGGATTTGCTGGAAACCACCACGGTGGTCAGAAACTGCGGTCAAGCGGATGAAAAGGTGATAACCGATTTTAAAGAAATGGTTGACGAACCCCCCCATTACTTTACTCTTTTGCTGATCAAGAACAAGACAAAGGGGAACCAGGGATGATACCGGTCCAGGTAATCGGAATGGGCCTCGGCCCGGATGATTTGACCAGAAGACATCTGGAAATAATAGAAAGGGCTGATGTTCTGGTGGGTGGAAGACGGCACCTGGCCTGTTTTCAGGATCATCCCGGCGAAAAAGAGGTGATCGGCAGCGATTTGACCGGGCTTATCCGGCAAATCAAGGCCGCCATGGGAAAAAAAAGGGTGGTGGTGCTTGCCTCGGGTGATCCCAATTTTTTTGGCATTGCTCCCTTGCTGACAAGCAGGCTGGGGAAAGAAAATGTTATTATTCATCCCAATATTTCCAGTGTTCAGGCGGCTTTTGGCCGGATAAAAGAATCGTGGCATGATGCCGTAGTGGTGAGTCTCCATGGCGGAAGGCCGGAAGAGAACTTTATTGACACGGTGAAAAATAATTCCAAGGTGGCAATCTTGACCGATTCCGGAAGGTGCCCCTGCCAAATCGCGAAAAAACTGATTGAAGCAGGGGAAGAGAAGATTAAAATATGTGTTTTAGAGAATTTAGGTGCTCTTGAGGAACATTTCGCCTGGTATTTGGCGGAAGAAATTTTAACCAGGGAGTTCGCTGAGCTGAATGTGGTTCTACTGATAAAATCGGAGTCATCATCCAATCCCCGTCCTCACTCACCGCTTTATCCCGGTTTGCCCGAGAACTGCTATCGCCATGAAGCCGGTCTTATTACCAAGGCGGAGGTAAGGGCCATTTCTCTCGCCAAGTTACGTCTCCGGCCGGAACTGGTTTTGTGGGATCTGGGGGCCGGGAGCGGATCGGTGTCGATTGAAGCTTCTCTTTTGCTGAAAAACGGAGAAATCATCGCTGTGGAACAAAACCCGGAACGTATTAAGGATATAGAAGAAAATCGGAGAAAATTTAAGGTCACCAACATGAAGGTTGTGGAAGCAAGGCTTCCCCGGGGTCTGGAGAATTTTTCCCCACCGGATCGGATTTTTATCGGAGGGGGCGGAAAGGATTTGATTGAAATTATCCAGGCGGCTGCCCCCCATTTAAAGCCCGGCGGGGGAATGGTAATAAACACTGTTTTATTGGGGAATCTGGAGGCGGCTGTCGCTGTTTTGAGAAGACTCGGATTTACCACCGAAGTCGTTCAGGTACAGATCAGCCGTTCCAGAAACATGCCTTGGAGCGATAGGTTGGATGCCCTTAACCCGGTCTGGATTATAAGCGGTTTTCGGGAAGGAAATTAATGCTGGAGCAGATTGCGAATGAAAAATAAAAGTACAGTTTTAAACAAAGACAAACCGCCGGGCAGGCTTTATGTGGTTGGCCTGGGACCGGGGGACTTGCATTACCTTTCCAAAAGAGCGATCGAGGTGATCAATTCGGTGGAAGTGGTGGTGGGGTACCGGACATATATTGCGTTCATTGAAGAGCTGCTGGAAGGAAAACAGGTGATATCCTCAGGGATGAAAACGGAGATGGATCGGGTAAACCAGGCGCTTCAGCATGTTATGGACGGCCGGAGCACCGCCATTGTCTCCAGCGGGGATGCGGGTATTTACGGGATGGCAGGGCTGACGCTGGAGATCTGTAAAAAAAACAATCTTCGGGTCAAAAGAGCGGGCGAAGAAACGAAACAATGCGATCTGATTATGGAAATAATCCCAGGCACCCCGGCGTTTTGCGCTGCGGCTTCCCTTTTGGGGGCGCCCTTGATGCACGACTTTGCCGTCATCAGCCTAAGTGACCTTCTTACCCCCTGGGAAGTTATCAGTAACCGGATAAAATACGCTGCAAAAGCCGATTTGGTCCTGGTGTTTTACAACCCCAAAAGTAAAAGCCGTGACTGGCAGCTAAACGAGACCCGGGAGATCCTTTTGTCCTGCCGTAATAAAAACACCCCGGTGGGAATTGTGAAAAGGGCCATGCGGGAGGGGCAGGTGGTGCATGTCACTACCCTGTCCGGGATCAACGTCATAGATGTGGATATGCAGACTGTTATCATTGTTGGTAACAGCCGGACATACCGATTTGGGGATTTTATTGTCACCCCCCGGGGATATCTGAATAAATATATGGTGAATAATGATATTGAAAGTGAGAAAAGTTGATCGATTTTTTGTCCAGGAACAGAAAATATTCCGGGGGAAACTGTAATTTGAGTAACTCTCTTTTTTTTCACGGGGGCAATATTCATCGGATAAAAAGACAGAAGTTAAATCCGGTAATTGATTTCAGCGCCAATATAAATCCCCTGGGTCTGCCGGAAAAGGTGAAAGAATTTTTCCGGGAAGGTGTTGATGATATCCTCCATTATCCCGACCCCGATGCCGCTGAATTAACTTTTTCCATCGCCCGAAACTGGGGAATCGATGAAAAAAATATTCTGGTGGGAAACGGTTCGGTGGATTTGATTTATCTGATTTTAAATACCTTCCGGCCCGGACGGGTTATAATTCCGCAGCCCACCTTTTCGGAATACGAACGGGCGGCCGTAAGTATCAAAAGTAAAATCGACTTTATAGAACTTAGAGAAGAGGAGGGGTTTTCGCTTGGGGGGTCCCGCCCGGAACAGGGAAACATGGTATTTATCTGCAATCCCAATAATCCCACCGGCAATTTACTACTGACAGACGGGCAGGGGATAGAAAGAATCCCTGGAGAATTTTTAGTGGTTGATGAGGCGTTCATGGATTTTCTGCCGGAGGGGAGAGATCTCAGCCTTATCGGGAAAAGGGATAGGGGTAAAAGAATTATGGTACTGAGGAGCTTCACCAAGATTTTTTCCATGCCCGGGCTCCGGGGGGGTTACCTGGTGGCCCACCGTGATATTATAGAGAAACTGAAGGAATCCCAACCTCCATGGGCAATGAATGGTCTTTCTCAAAGTATCTGTAAAATGATGCTGGATGACGGGAATTATTTGCAGGAGACCCATTGTTTAATAGATAGCGAGCGGGAATTCCTGCGGAAATGTATCGGCAATATAAAAGGATTGACAGTCTATCCCTCCCGAGCCAATTTTTTACTGATCAGGATCCGGCTGGAAGGGATTAATTCTTCCATTCTGGTGGAAGAATTGCTTAAAAAGGGAGTTTTAATAAGAGACTGCAGTAATTTTCGGGGATTAGACAACCAGTATTTTCGAATTGCAGTCCGTTCCCGAACAGAAAATATGAAACTGGTGGAAGCATTTAAGGAAATATT